>JADLHM010000098.1 GCA_020848745.1 Deltaproteobacteria bacterium
CGACGATCGCCTGGCGGCACTCGGCGAGGTTGCCGCCGGTCGAGAGGTCCATCAGCGTGTCGGCGCCGAACTGCTGCGCCCAGTGCAGCTTCTCGACCTCGGCGGCGGTGCCGCTCGCGACCGGCGACGCGCCGATGTTGGCGTTGATCTTGGTGGTGATCATGCGGCCGATGCCGGTCGGGTCGAGGCGCTTGGGCGCGTACGATCCGCGCAGGACGGCGGGGTCGTCGATCAGCGCGCGCCGCTGCGCGACCGTCTGGTTGACCCAGTACGCGCCCCGCGGCTCGGCGCCGGGATGGCCGACCGGTGCGGCGGCGGCGCCGGCGGGAGCCGCGATCGGGGCGCGTCCGCCGCTGCCGGCGAGGTGGCGGAAATTCGCGGGGATGACGAGCCGCCCGCGCGCGACCTCGGCGCGCACGACCTCGGGGGTGACGCATTCGCGCGTCGCCACGCGTTCCATCTCCGGCGTGACGACGTTCGCGCGCGCTGCTTCCAGCTGGGTTCGTGTCTTCGTGGTCATGGCGCTTCCCTCC
Source organism: Deltaproteobacteria bacterium (assembly GCA_020848745.1). Classification (NCBI taxonomy): domain Bacteria; kingdom Pseudomonadati; phylum Myxococcota; class Myxococcia; species Deltaproteobacteria bacterium. Next base: position 534 of record JADLHM010000098.1, read on the forward strand.
GCCGGTACGAACCGGGTCAGGTTCGAGGGGTCGGCAGCCCCGCGCTACCCTCTCAGCCGCATGGCCCGATCGCGGCTCCCCCAGCGTTCGAGTCACCATGCGCAGCGCGCGCCGCGACAGTCAAGTTGAACGGTTCGGGGGATGCTTCGCTTGGAATCGACGGGCTCGCTGGTAGCATGCGCATCCGTGGCCGGCCGCGTTCTCGAAGGCATCCGGGTGCTCGACCTCACGCGCGTGGTCGCGGGGCCGTTCGCGACCGCCATCCTCGCCGACCTCGGTGCGGACGTGATCAAGATCGAACGCCCGCGGACCGGCGATGACTATCGTCACGGCCCTTCTCGGGAGGGGCACACGTCGCTCGCCTTCGAGAACACCAACCGCGGCAAGCGTTCGGTCACGCTCGACGTCGGGACGCCGGCGGGGCGCGACGTCTTCCTGCGCCTGGTCGAGCGGGCGGACGTGGTCGTCGACAACTTCCGCGCCGGGTGGATGGCGGCGCACGGCCTCGGTCCCGACGTGCTGCGGGCGCGCAACCCCCGTCTCGTGGTCGCGGCGCTCTCGGGCTTCGGAGCGACGGGGCCGCGCGCCGGGCAGGCGTCGTACGACATCGTGGCGCAGGCGAGCGGCGGCCTCATGGCCATGACCGGCTTTCCCGACGGGCCTCCGGTCCGCGGCGGCGGAGCGCTCGCGGACTTCGTGGGCGGGCTCTATCTCGCGCTCGGCGTCGTCGCGGGCGTGTGCGACCGCGACCGCACGGGCAGCGGGCGCACGCTCGACCTCTCGAACCAGGATGCCGTGTTCGCGATCACCGATTCGTGGGCCACGATCGCCGCCGGGCTCGGTATGCGCGCCGAGCGCGTCGGCAACCAACACTCCTTCAGCGCGCCCTACGACGCGCTCGAAGCGCGTGACGGCTGGATCGCGGTCGGCACGGCGAGCAACAAGCTCTTCCGGAGGCTCTGCGCCGCGATCGGACGTCCGGAGCTCGCGCGCGACGAGCGCTACAAGCACCACCGCGCCCGGGCGCGGCACCGGCGCGAGGTGAACGCGCTCGTGGGCGCGTGGGTACGCGAGCGGACCTGCGACGAGGTGCTGCGGGCGCTCGGACCCGACGGCGCCGACGTGCCGTGCGCCAAGGTCGCGCGCCCCGACGAGCTCATCGACGACCCGCAACTCCACGCACGCGGCATGATCGAGCGTCATCCGCATTCCGCGCTCGGCGAGATCGTGCTGCACGGCAATCCGTTGCGGTTCTCCGGGGCGGCGCCGCGGGCGCGCGCGCTCGCGCCGGCGCTCGGTGAGCACAATCGGGAGGTCTTCGCCGAGGTCGGCCTCGATGCGGCCGACCTCGAGCGCCTGGCGGCGGACGGCGTCGTCTGACCGCGGCGGGCGGGGCGCGCGCGCCGACCGGGGCGAGCACGCGCGCGCGGGTCCGTCACGAGGCGCCGCGCTTGCGGTAGATCGTGAACAGGCGGCCGTTGGAGAGGCGGGTCGCTTCCCACTCGCCGCGGTCGCGAAACGCCGAGGGCTCGACCGCGCTGACGACGATGCAGGGCTCGAGACCCTCGGGCGCGAGGCGCGCCGTCTCGTTGGTGACGCCGACGCTCTGGATCCGATACGCACCCGCCCCGGCGGTCTCGCCGAGCAGCCGCCAGAAGGGATACTCCCAGTCGTCGCGGTCGAGCTCGAGGCCGACGTTCGTGCACCCGGAGGCGCGTACCGCGTCGACGGCGGCGAGATAGGCGGCGGAGACACCGCGGTTGCTACGGAACAACACCTCGGTGTTCGAGGCGCCGAGCACGCTCCGGGCGTGCGCCGTGTGGCGCTCGACGGCCTCCTGCGCGCGCTCGCCGCCGAGCGCGGCGAGCGCGGTCTGCGCCGCCGGCATGCGCGCGACCGCGTCCATGCCGATGAGCGGCCGATGGACGGCGAGCGTGAGCGCCGGCAGCGCGCCGAGCACCCAGCTCGCGATCACCAGGCTCGCGGCGCGCGTGGTGGTCCGTCCCATGGCCAGCCCGAAGGGAACGCAGAGCGCGGCGAACAGCGGGAGGTCGAAGCGCGAGGTCCATGCCTGCCACTTGAAGGGCAGGCTGAACAACGCCCAGCCGGCGACGCCGAGCACGGCGATCGCGAGCGCCGTCGCGGCGCGCGGACTCCAGCCTCCGGGCCGTATCAAGGCCGCGAGCAGCAGCACGATCGCGGTCAGGAAGTGCGCCGGGTTGCCGACCGAGTTTTCGCTCGGGATGAGGGGCCGGAACCACTGCGCCGCGACCTGCGTGAAGGAGAGGTCGTGGAGATGCGTCGTGCGCGGGTCGTCGGGGTCGATGCCGAGCCAGCGGTGGACGTGGATCAGCCCCTCGGCGTATCCCGGCAACGGCACGTGGACCGCGGTCGCCCGCGCCAGGTTCGAGAGCCACGAGCGGGGTCCGAGGAACTCGTTCTGCATCCGCGCCACCTCGTTCCCGCCGCCCCACGGCGCGCCGAAGGTCTCCTCGTTGCGGAACGCGTGCGGCGCCTGGAGGGCGAGCGGGATCGCGACGAGCGCGATCGCGGCCGCGGCGGCGGACCGCAGCCGCGAGCCGGCGGCGCGGGCGCGGACGTGGCGGGCGAGGAGCGCGAGGACGAAGGGGATCGCATAGAGCGCGAAGCTCGGCTTCGTGAGCAGGCCGAGTCCCACGGTGGCCCCCGCCCAGAGGGGCGTGCGGCGGGTCTCGGGGCCGACGATCAACGCCAGCAGCGCGAGCAGCCAGTACGCGGTCAGCAGGTCGGCCTGCGCCGTGGCCGCCTGCGCGATCGCCATCGGCAGCGTCAGGAACGCGAGGGCGGCGGCGAGCTCCGCGGTCGGGCCGCCGTGGAGGCGGCGGACCACCAGGGAAGCGATCGCCGCGCCCCCGACGTAGGCGACCCACTGGACGAGGTTCGCCCACGCATCGCTTGCGGCCAGCACCTGCAGCGTCGCGATCGCGTAGGCGTTCAGCGGCGGCATGAAGAGCTGTTGGGTGCGTGCGGTCGGGTAGTGGTGGAGCGAGCCGTTCGCGAGCCAGTGGGCGACGCGCGGCATGTGGTACGTCATCGCGTCCCAGTTGTTCGGCGGGGTCGCCATGGCGGTCACGGCGGTGAGGGCGACGAACACGGCGACGAGCGCGAGCAGGACACGACGCTGCGTCGCGGCCGCGTAGTCGCGCGCCGCGGCGGCCGGCCAGCGCGCCGCGTCCGGGCGGACCGTCCTGCCGGGCGCGCGCGCGGCGACGATCGTCGCGCTCAGCGCGACGCCGGCCCAGAACGCGGCGACGGGAGCGGTCGCGAGCCGCGTCGCGGCGCTCGTGAGCTCGACGCCGACCACGAGCAGCACGCCGAGCAGGATCGACGCCTCGAGGAGCGCCGATCGCAACGGGGCGTCGTCGTCGCGCCGAACGCGCGCGACGGCGGCCGTGACGGCGACGGCGGTGAGCGCCAGCGAGGCGAGTCCGAGGATCTCCCGCATCGCGGAGCCTCAGTGCTTCGGCGACGACACCGTGGGCTCGGCGACCGCGAACGTCTCGGTCGCGAGGTCGGTCGCGGCGTCCGGCGCCTGCAGCCGGCGCGTCCGCCGGCCGACCGGCTCCAGGTCGGGAAGCTCGCCGCACGTCGAGGTGCCGAGCTCGCGGAACCGGCGTGCCGGCGGAAGGACGCGGGTCTCGAGGGAGCCGACGGCGGCGTTGTAGGCGTCGGTCGCGCCGTCGAGGGCCCGGCGCAGGCTTTCGAAGTGGCCGGCGAACACCCGCAGGCGGTCGTAGAGGGTCTGGCCGAGCTCCCAGATCTGCAGGGCTCCGTCGGCGATGCGCTGCTGCTGCCAGCCATGAGCGACGGCGTACAGGAGCGCGATCAGGTTCGTCGGGCTCGCCAAGACGACCCGTCGGGCGGCCGCGTGCTCGAAGAGCGACGGGTCGTGCTCTACGGCCGCGTTGAAGAACGGCTCGCCGGGCAGGAACATGACGACGAAATCGGGCGCGGTCGCGAGCTGCGACCAGTAGGCCTTGGCGCCGAGCTTGGTGACGTGGTCGCGCACCTGCCGCGCGTGGTCCTTCAGGCGGGCGTCGCGCCGGGCATCGTCGGTGGCTTCGACGGCATCGAGGTAGGCGTCGAGCGGAGCCTTCGCATCGACGACGACGTGGCGGCCGCCCGGCAGGTGCACGATCAGGTCGGGACGCGCCCGGCCGTCCTCGGAGACGAGCGTGGCCTGTTCCTGGAAGTCGCAGTGCGGGAGCATCCCGGAGAGCTCGACGACGCGGCGTAGTTGCAGCTCGCCCCAGCGGCCGCGGGTGGTCGGGGCGCGCAGCGCCTTCACGAGGTTCAGCGTCTCGCCGTGCAGCTGGCGTTGGGTGTCGCCGAGCGAACGCACCTGCTCGGTGAGCGTGTGGTAGGCGCCCTGGCGCTCCTTCTCGACGGCCTTCAGCTGCTGATCGACCTGGTGCAGCGATTCCCGGATCGGGCGCACGAGCTCGTCGACGGCGATGCGCCGGCTCTCGAGCTCGCCGGTCGCCGCCTGCTGCAGCTCGCCGAGCGTCGCGCGCGCGAGCGTCACGAACGATTCGTTGTTGTGCCGGAGCGCCTCGGCCGAGAGCGACTGGAACGCCTCGCGGAGGCTCGCCTCCGCCTGGGCGAGAAGCGCGACCTTCCCGGCGCTCGCCGTGCGCTCGTTGGCGAGGTCGGCGGCGAGCCGCGCTTCCCGGGCGTGCGCGGCGGTGAGATCCTCTGCGCTGCGCGTCAGCTGGGACTCGAGCCGTTCGACGCGGGCGGAACGCTCCGCGAGCACCGCGTCGAGCCCGGTGCCGCGGGCGACCTCGGCACGCAGCTCGCGGGCGGCGCGCAGTCGGGCCCCGAGCCACCCCGCGACGGCGCCCACGACCACCCCGGCGACCACTCCCAGCAGCGCGTGCTCCATCGGCATTGGTTCGCGAGCACTATCGTCTCGCTCCGCGCGAAAGGTCAACCGCGCTCGTCAACCGTTGGCGCGCCGAGACCTCGCGGGTTCGCCCCTTCCATGGGCGCGCGAGGAGAGATAGCAGGCACCCCCGGACCCGCGCGAGGAGGCGACCATGAAGATCGGCATCGGCATCGGTGAGCTCGGCGGCGCCCCCGCCGACGTGGACGGCATGATCGCGCAGGCCAGGCGGGCCGAGGCCGACGGCTTCGCGAGCGCGTGGCTCGCGCACATCTTCGGCTTCGACGCGATCATGATGAGCGCGCTCTGCGCCCGCGAGACGAGCCGCATCGAGATCGGGACCGCGGTCGTACCAACCTTCCCGCGCCATCCGACCGCCATGGCGCAACAGGCGATGACGGCGCAGGCGATCGCCCGCGGCCGCTTCACGCTCGGCATCGGCCTTTCGCATCAGGTCTTGATCGAGACGATGCTCGGCCTCTCCTTCGCGAAGCCCTACAGCCACATGAAGGAGTACCTCGAGGTCCTCGTCCCCCTCATGCGGACCGGGACCGCGATGCACCAGGGCGGCGAGTATCGGGTGGCGGCGAGCTTGAACGTCCCGGGCGGCCAGCCCTGCCAGATCCTGGTGGCGGCGCTGGCGCCGAAGATGCTGGCCCTCACCGGCACCGTGGCGGACGGCACGATCACCTGGATGACGGGTCCGAAGACGATCCGCGATCATACGGTGCCGCGGCTCGACGAGGCGGCCGCGGCGGTCGGCCGACCGAAGCCGCGCGTCGTGGTCGGGCTCCCCGTCGCGATCACCAAGGATCCGGCCGCGGCACGGCGGGCGGCCGCGCGGCAATTCGCGATCTACGGAACCCTCCCTTCGTACCGCGCGATGCTCGATCGCGAAGGCGCGCAGGGCCCCGGCGACGTCGTCATCGCCGGAGACGAGTCGGCCGTCGGGGCCGAGCTCGCGCGGCTCGCCGCCGCCGGCGCGACCGACCTCTTCTGGGCGCCGTGTCGGGTCGAGGGCGACGACGACGCGATCGCGCGTACGCGGGAGTTCCTGGCGAAGCTCGGGCGCACTTCAGCCGTCTGAAGCCGCATCAGCCGGCGTCGGAGGCGAGGGCGCACGCGAGTTCGCGGAGCTCGCGTTCGAGGAAGGGCAGCGGCAGCTCGCGGCTCGCTCCCCGGCTCCGGAAGAGGGTGAGGCCTTCGAGCGTCGCGATCAAGAGGGCGGCGCGCCGCTCGGCCCGCGGCCGCCCGAGCGCGGGGTTGGCGCCGAGGAGCGCGTCGACGAGCCGCCGCCAGTAGGTTCGGTAGAAGGCGTGCATCGCGTCGGCGATCGCGCCGTCGCGCGCCGCGAGGGCCCAGAGCTCCCAGAAGAAGCGCGCCCGGTCACCTTCGCGCTGGTCGCGGAGGACCGCGTCGAGGAAGAGATCGACGCGTCCCTCGGCGTCCGGCGCCGTCGCGGCTTCCCGTTCGAAGGCGAGGCTCGCGCGCTCGAGATAGCGCTCGAGGAGCCCGCGCACGACGTCCTGCTTGGTCGGGTAGTAGTACTGGAGGTGCCCGGGACGGATGCCGGCCCGTGCGGCGATCTTGCGGGTCGAGAGGTGCGCGTAGCCGTCGTCGATCAGGAGGGTCGTCGCCGCATCGAGGATCGCCTCCATGCGGATGCGTCCCTTCGGGAGGACGGCGGTGCCGGGGCGGTGTCGCGGCGGCTTCTCGTTGGTTCCGGTCATGGATCGCGCCGTCGCGGTTCGGCGCCAAACCGACGCAGCGGGTCGAGATTACGCCGGAGGTACGCGTCGAGCCCGCCGTACCCGTCGTAGGGCCGGCTACCGGCTACCATGATCGGTCGATCGACCACATTCGATAGGTCGGACGCCCAATTCATCGGTTCGTCACTAGAGGGGCAAATGATCACTGTCAATCCCGAGGCGAGCCGTGATCGAGGCCTTCGAGCATCCGCTTTCCCGCGACGCGCGATTGATTCGGCTGGGAGCGTTGCGTACACCGCGCCCTGCGTCCGCTCGCCCCGTCTCGTTCCCGCATTCGACCCGAAAAGCCCGACCAAGGAGCCGCTCATGGACCTGCACCTGGCGCCGACACACCTCGAGTTCCGCGACCAACTGCGCGCGTGGCTCGCCGACAACATGCGGCGCCCCTGGCGCGAGGAGTTGCGCGACCCCGCCACGACCGAAGATGGTCTCATGGAGTTCCGGCGCGCCTGGCAGAAGAAGCTCTACGAAGCCGGCTATCTCGGGATGGACTGGCCGCGCGAGTGGGGAGGGCGCGGCGCCGGCGAGGTCGAGAAGTCCATCTTCGAGGAGGAGATGGCGCGCGCGGGCGCGCCGCCCATCCTCAATACGCTCGGGATCGGGTTGCTCGGTCCGGCGCTCATCCACCACGGCAGCGAGGAGCAGCGCCGCCGCTTCATTCCGCCGATGCTCTCCGGCGACGAGATCTGGTGTCAGGGCTTCAGCGAGCCCGGATCCGGCAGCGATCTCGCCTCGCTGCGCACGAGCGCGCGGCTCGACGGGGACCACTTCGTCCTGAACGGCCAGAAGATCTGGACGACCTTCGGTCCGTGGGCCGACTGGATCTTCGTGCTCGCCCGTACCGACTCGAAGGACCGCTACGGCGGCATCTCGTTCATCCTCTGCAAGCTCGACACGCCGGGTGTGACGGTGCGGCCGCTGCGGCAGATCACCGGCGAGAGCGAGTTCGGCGAGGTCTTCTTCGAGGATGCGCGCGTGCCGCGCGCACAGCTCGTCGGGCAGATCGGCGAGGGGTGGCGGATCGCCATGACGGTGCTCGCGTACGAGCGCGGCGCCATGTCGCTGGCGGCGTCGGTGCGCTACGGCCGCGACCTCGATTGTCTCGCGGCGGCCTGCAAGGAGTACGGCCGCACCGACGCCGCGGTGCGTGAGAAGCTCGCGCGGCTCCTCGTCGAGAACGAGGTGATGCGCGCGAACGGCATCCGCACGCTCGCGTCCTTCGCCGAGGGCAAGACGCCGGGGCCCGAGTCGTCGATCGAGAAGATCTACTGGAGCGAGTTCGACAAGCGCTTCCGCGACGCCGCGCTCGATATCCTGGGCCCGGGCGGACAGCTGCTGCGCACGAGCCCCGACGCGCGGCCCGACGTCGACTGGGCGCGCGAGTTCCTCTGGTCTCGCGCGGGGACGATCTACTCCGGCTCCTCGGAGATCCAACGCAACATCATCGCCAAGCGGGTGCTGAACCTGCCGCAGGACGCACGATGAGATTCGCGCTTTCCGACGACCAGGCCCTGTTGCGCAGCTCGACGCGCGACTTCCTCGGTAGCGAGCTCCCCATCGAGAAGAGCCGCGCGGTCATGGAGCATTCCAAGGCGGGCTACGACCCGGCGGAGTGGCGGCGGCTCGCCGAGATGGGCTACGTCGGCCTCGTGCTGCCGGCGCGCGTCGGCGGGCAGGGGCTCGGCGCCGTCGAGCTCGCCATCGTCCTCGAGGAGATGGGCCGCGTCTGCGTGCCGGGCCCGTTCCTCGACGTCGTGCTCGCCGCGTCGCTGGTGGCGGATGGCGGTGTCGACGACGCGCTCGTGCGCGACGTCGTGGCCGGCGAGAAGCTCGTCGCGATCGCGCGTCACGACGCGCCGTTCGCGGGACCCGCCGCGACGACCGTGCGCGCGAACGGCGGACGCGTGCGCGGCGTCAAGTATTTCGTGCCGTTCGCGGCGAGCGCCGACGCTCTCGTGGCGACGACGGTGGACGGGCTCGTCCTGGTCGACGGACCGTTCGAGGCGACGCCGCTCCAGACGCTCGACCTCGCGCAGCGCTTCGGCGACATCGTCCTCGATCACGCGGCGAAGCCGCTCGGCGCCTCGGCGGACCTCGTGCGCGTCGATCGGTTGGGGGCGGTCGGCGCGAGCGCGATGCTGCTCGGGCTCATGAGCCGGTGCCTCGAGACGACGCTCGAGTACGTGCGGACGCGGCAAGCGTTCGAGCGGCCGATCGGCGCCTTCCAGGCGCTGCAGCACCGCATGGCCGACATGCTGTTGAAGGTCGAGTCGACGCGCTCGGCGGTCTATCGCGCCGCGTGGAGCTTCGACACCGACGCGCCGGAGGCGCCGCTCGCGTGCGCCGCCGCGAAGGCCTACGCCGGCGACTCGGCGCGCCACGTCTGCGGCGAGGCGATCCAGATGCACGGCGGCATCGGCTTCACGTGGGAGCTCGACTTGCACTTCTATTTCAAGCGCGCGAAGACGCTCGAGCAGCACTACGGCTCGACGGAGGCACAGCTCGAGGCGGCGCTCGTCGCGGCGGGCTACTGACCGTCCGATACTCGATCAGGAGGATCGATTCATGGCTCGCACATCCATGTTCCGTCTCGCTCTCGGCGCGGCCTTGCTACTCGGCGCGCCGGGTTGCCTCATGTTCCCCGCGCCGACGCCGCCCGTGCCGCTCGGCAAGGCCGAGGTCGGCGCGATCGCGAAGTGCCAGAAGGGAGTGAAGAAGGCGCAGCGCGCGCTCGTGAAGACGACGGTCGCGTCGCTCGGAGCCTGCGTCGACGGCGTGCTCGCCGCACGCTTGGCATTCGAGAACGGCCTCACGACCCAGGAGGAGTTCGACGCCGGCCTCGTGAAGCTACGCGGCAAGTGCGCCAAGAACTACGCCAAGGTGGGCGCCGCGACGACGAAGCTCGTCGATGCGGTTCTGAAGGCGTGTGCACCGGCCGACGCCGCCATCGCCGACGCGTACGACGCGCTGCGCTTCCAGGCGGCGTTCGGGGACTTCACGAGCCCGGCGACCGGGCTCGCGGAGTTCGCGGCCGAGTTCTGCACGGCGACGGTGGAGACCGCGCAATTGCAGGTGTGGCAGGCGGCGCCCCGGCTGCTCGAGCTCCTCGGATACCTCGGCGTCGAGTACCTCGTGGTGTTCGACGAATCCGAGGGCCTGCCGAACGTGCCGCTCGATCCGCGCTGTCTACCGCTGCAGGGACCGGTGTGATCCAGGCCGGCCCGGCGTCGCGCGGCTAGCGCGCGCCGGGCCGGCATTCGTTGCTTCGGCGGGGGTTCGTGAGGACTCCGTCGAGAGGCTCGCGTGCTTACGGCGTGCAGGTCGAGCTTTCGTACTTGCTGCACAGAAGGCCCGACGCGCCGGACGCGCCGGACGCGCCGGCGGTGCCTCCCGACGAGGTGCCGCCGCCGCTGGCGCCCTGGGTGCCGCTGCCGCCGATGTTCCCGACGCCCGCGTTGCCGCCCGAGCCGCCACCGCCGCCCGCGGCCGCGCTGCCGGCACGGGTGAGGCTGCCGCCGGAAACGCTGAGCGCGCCGGTGCCGGCATGGAATGCGCCGATGGACGGGCCGCCGGCTCCACCGCCGGCACCCCCGCCGCCGCCCGCGCCGCCCCCCGCACCGCCGCCGCCACCACCACCGGCCGAGCAGCAGGACCGCGTACCGCCGTTGCCGCCGACGCCACCGGCGCCGGCGTTGCCGCCGCTCGCGCCGCCGCCGCCCGCGCCGCCGCTCGTCGCGGTCGCATCCACGCTCGTGAGGATGACGGTTGCATTGAAGGCATAGACGCCGAACGAGCCGCCGCCGTGGCTGCCGCCGCCGGTCGCACCGCCACCGCCGGCGCCGCCGCCGCCGCCCGCGCCGCCGCCGCCGCCGGACGCGCTCGCGGACTTGCCGCCGCCACCGCCACCACCGCCGCCGCCCGCGCCGCCGTTCCCGCCGGCGCTGCCGTTCTGTCCGATCCAGATCGCCGCCGCGGAAGCCGTCGAGTTGGTGCCGCCCGCGCCGGCCGCGCCCGCGCCGCCGCCCGCGCCCGCATTGCCGCCACCGGCGTTGGTGCCGCAACCGAAGAGGCTGCCACAGCCCCCGTTGCCGCCGGCGGCACCGCCGCCGCCCGCGCTGCCGCTGGCGCCCGCACCCGAGTAGTTGCCGCCGGTGCCGCCGCCGCCGCTCGCCGCGACGCCGGTGCCGCCGCACGATCCAGCGCCGCCTCCCGGCGACGACGGACCGCTCGCGTTGCCGCCGTTGCCGCCGGTGCAGCCGGCGCTCGCAGCCGGAGTGGTTGCCGTGTTGTTGGCGCCCGCGACGCCGGCCGACGCGTTGATCGTGCAGTTCGTCGCCTCGACGGCCGCGCCGCTGATCGCGCGCACACCGTACGCGCTGCTGCCGTCGCCGCTCGGCGCGCCGCTGGTGATGATGAGCTGCTGGAGCTGCGCGCCGAAGGTCGAGACCAGCACGCCGGTCGACTGCGATCCGCCACTGCCGTTGATGGTGACCACGTTCGAGCCGACGGCGGCGCGCTTGAAGGCCGGATCATAGCCGCCGCGCACGATGGTGGGGTCGGCGGCGCCGCTGCTGATCGTGACGGTGGCGGTGTAGGTTCCGAGCGCCACCGCGACCAGCGGCCGCGTATCGGTTGCGATCGCCACGCCGGCGCCCACGGTCGCCTTCGCGGTCGCAGGCGTCAGGCCGCTGTTGGCGTCGCTGCCCGAGCCGGCGTCCACGAAGACGGTCTTCGCCGGATCGTAGTCGACGTTGAACGCGACGCTGCTGCCGGTGTGCGCGTTGCCGGCGACGTCGGTCACCTGGACACGCACGGAGTAGGCGCCGCCCGCGGGGAAGCTCGCGCCGGCGAACGCGAGCGACCACGAGGTCGTACCGGTCGCGGTGAAGAAGAGCTCGGCGCCGCTCCCGAAGCCGGAGCCGTTCCAGTAGCTGCCGGTGCTCTCCTGCCGGATGCTCACTTCCACGAGCGCCACGCCCGAGGTCGCGTCCGCGGCGGTTCCGCTGATGCTACCGGGCCACGCGGTCTCGCCGGGGTAGTTGCCGGTGGCGGCGTAGGTCGTACCGCTGCTCGAGTAGAGGTCGGATGCCGCCGGCACGGTGGGGGCACCCGTGGGCGACGTGTTGTCGATCAGGATCGTCTGCTTCGCCGACGTCGCCGGGTTCGCGTGTACGTCGAGCGCGGTCGCTGCCACCTGGTAGGTGCCGTCGGCCGGCTGGCCCGACCACACGACCAGATAGCTCGGTCCCGACGTGCTCGAGCCGATCGAGGTCGCGGGCGTGCACGAAGCGCCCGGACAGTAGAGGTACTCGACGGACGCGACGCCCGACGGATCGGTCGTGCCGGTAGCGGTGAGGCTCTGACCGTTCCGGATCGCCCCCGGAAGCGGATTGAAGACGACCGTCGGCCCCGTCGTGTCCGGCGTCGGCGTAACGGTCGGCGTCGCCGTCTCGGTCTCCGTCGGGGTGGGCGTCTCCGTGGCGGTGGGCGTCGCCGTCTCGGTCGGGGTCCCCGTCGGGGTGGGCGTCTCCGTGGCGGTGGGCGTCACCGTCTCGGTCGGCGTCCCCGTTGGAGTCTCCGTCGGCGTCGCCGCCGGTGTGGGCGTCGCCGTCGCGGTTGGACCCGGAGTCGGCGTCGCCGCCATCGGGGGCTCGTAGACGTCGACGAAGAGCTCGTCCGCCGCGGCGGAGCCGGCGGCGTCGATGCACGCGGCCTCGGTCGGGTGGGTGGTGCCGCAGCTGCCGAGCGTGGTGAGATCGCTCGCCGTGCACTTTCCGTTCAGGAGCCCCAGGATGCTCGCCGCGACCTTCGCGACCTTCCCCTTCGGGTCGTAGGTCATGCAGTCCGCGGAGAGCGATCCGCGATCCTCTTGGTACTGGCACTTCTGTTGGATCTTCAGGATCGTGAACGTGAGCTTCCTGGACACGCTTCCGATCGCGCTCTGGCAAACGACCGTGTCGTTCGGCTCGCTCTGCACGGCAGGATCCGGCGGCGTTCCGTAGAGTCCGAGGTCGAGCTCCGAGACGAGCCCACGAACCTGGCACGACAGACACGCCGCCACGCTCGCGTAGGAGCTGGTGATCGGTACCGACTCACACGGCGGTCCACAGGTAACGAACCCGAGGGCGGAGGGTAGGCTCGCGCGGCCCTCGCACTTCTTCTGCGCGGCGCCGGCGAGCTTCGTCTGCGCCTTGGTGATCTTGTCCTGCGCCTTCGAGCTCAAGGCGCCGATGTCGTTGCAGTCGACGGTCGGCGGATAGTTCACCGGATCGGTGTTGCTCATCCGGACCTTGTGACAACGCTGCTGCTCCTTGAGGACGGTCGCCGCGAGCTTGGTCGCGGCGGCGGCGAGCGCTTTCCGACATCCCGCGTCGGCGGGCGTCAGCGCATGGACCGGGACGGAAGATCCGAGGACGAGCGTCAAGAGCGCGAGTAGGGACAACGGACGAGTCACGGCACACCTCTCTACAAAAGCGGCGGGATGCGTGGCCATAGTCTGAGCGTGGGGTCCTGGTCAAGGAGTTTCGCGGAGTTTCGCGGGGCGGCTGGGTGCACGAGCGGGCGGAGCCTATCGCGAAAAGATCAGCGTTCTCGATGAAGGGCCGCTCGGGGTTGGGTGCGCGAGGATGGAAACCGGGGTTCGTGGGCCCCGCGATGTCGCTTCTTAAGGCGTCACGCCGCCGGCGTCGAGCAGCTCGCCGAGCCGCGGCGTTTGATTCTCGAGGAGCTGGAGCGCGCGGCATTCGTGGAGCCGCGTCGTGCACGCGGCGACGTCGTCGAGCGTCGCGAGCGCCGGGACGCCCATGCCGGCGCAGGTCGAGGTGTGGATCGCGAAGCCGAGGCCGTCGGCCGCGAGCACGCCCGCCGCCGCGACGGCGCCGCAGCTCTTGGCGACGGTCGTGCCGACCTTGGTCTCCGCGGCGGCGATCTTGAGCGCGAGCTTGCCGCACGTCGTCCGGGCCTTTGCGAGGCACGCCGGGTCGCCCGCTTTGAGCTGTACGCATGCCGCGACGGCGGCGACGCACTTCTGCAGGAGCTTCTGCTCCTTCCCCGCAAATCCCGCGCCCGCCTTCGCGAGGCCCTTCTGGCACTTGACCGCGGCTTTCGCCGCGCTGCCCGCGAGGCCCTGACCGGCGCCGTTCGTCGTGTCGCCGAGACACGGCGTATCGGCCGCGGCGTCGCGTCCGAGGGCGGCGAGAAGCTCGCCGCCGCGCGGCGACTCGGCGGCGAAGATCGCGTCGGCGCGGCATTCCGCGGTCGCCCGGACGCACGCGGCGACGTCGCTCACCGACGTGAGCGTCGCGACGCCGCGATCGGCGCACGGCTCCGCTTCGGCGTCGAATCCGAGGCCGGCGTCGCCGAGGAGATCGGCCGCCTCGAGCACCGGCGGACCGCACGCTTTGCCGAGCGCGGCCGCGAGCTTCGCGCGGTCGGCCGCGAGGCCGGCGAGCGCCTTCCCGCACTTCGCGGCCGCCTTCACGGTGCAGGCCGCGTCGCCGGGCTTCTGCTGCACGCACGCGAAGCCGCTCTGCGCGCAGGCCTGGAGCCGCTTCAGCTTCGCGGCGGAGAGCTTCGCGCCGCTCTTGGCGAGCGCCTTCTGGCACTTGATCGCCGCCTTGCCGAGCGTCTTCGGCGCGCCGAGGCCGGCCCCCGCGCCGTCGGCCGGCTCCGGACAATCGGGGTCGGCGCGGTCGACCGCCGCGTCGCCGTCGTCGTCGAGGCAGTTGTCGCAGACCTCGTCCGGCAGGATCGGCGTGCAAACCGGCGCCGGCGGGAAGCCCGACGGGCCGACGGCGTAGAGATCGCGCTCGGCGTCCGTATCCGCCGGCAAGAGCTGCTCGTCGGAGAGGAAAAAGACGACGTCGCCGTTCTGAGCGGTGCCGCCGAAGAAGGTCGTGACGTTCCCGGTGCCGCCGGCGACGAGTGCCACGCCGCCGGCGCCGCGCTCGTAGACGTCGATGCCGGTGTCGGTGTCCTCGGCCACGAGTGGTTCGGCCGTGCGGAAGAAGACGCGTTCCGTGTCGGCGGCGGCGCCTTTGAAAACGGCGTGGACGTCGGCCGTGCCAGGCGTCAGCAAGGCGAGCGTGCCGCCGTCGTTCACGTAGACGTCAGTCGTCAGATCGGTGTCGGCCGGGAGGAGCACCTCCGTCGTGGCGAACACGACGCGGAGCGCGTCGGCCGAGATCGCGGCGAACGTGACGGCGACGTCGCCGCCGCTACCGGAGAGCAACGTGAGCGTCACGCCCTCGCGGCGATAGAGGTCGACGGCGCCGTCGGTGTCGGCGGGCAAGAGCGCTTGCTTGGTGGCGAAGACGACGCGGCCGCCGTCGGTCGAGGCGCCGACGAAGCTCGCGTTCGCGCCGACGGGGGTACTGGTGCCGGCGCTCCAGTCGTAGAGCGTGAAGCTCGTCTCGCCGACCGCACGCGGGCCGCCGGTCGCGGTACCGCCTCCTACGCCGATCGCCATGGGGGCTTTGTCGCTTATGTAATAGACGTGCGAGCCGTCTGCCGACGCGCCGGCGAATCCCGTCGAGAAGCCGAGTCCGTTGGGGGTGATGCGCGTGAGCGTTCCGCCGGCCCGCTGGTAGACGTCGGCGACGCCGTCGCTATCGCCGGAGAGGAGGGCCTTGTTGGTGGTGAACCAGACGATGGTGCCGTCGGCCGTCGCGCCGCCGAAGCCGACATAGGGGAGCGCCGTCGCGACCGGCGCCGAGATCAACGTGAGCGTGGCGCCGTGGCGCTCGTAGAGGTCGCGGACGTCGTCGGTGTCGGCGGGCACGAGCCCGTCCGACGACGTGAACCAGACGCGGCTGCCGTCGGCCGTGGCTCCGCCGAAGTACGAGTCGCGATTGGTGCTGCCGCCGGAGATCAGTCGGAGCGTGCCGTTCGCGCGCTCGTAGACGTCGTAGGCGGTATCGGCGTCGCCGGTGCCGGGTAGCGCCTCGGTGGTCTCGAAGAAGACGTGCGCGCCGTCGGCGCTGATCTTGTCGAACGCGACGTCGACGTTGGCGGTGCCGCCGGAGACGAGGCGCACGCCGTCGACCGTGAGCTCATAGACGTCGAGCGCGGTGTCGCCGTCGGTCGGGACGAGGGCCTCCTTGGTCGAGACGAAGACGCGGCTGCCGTCGGCCGACGCGGCGAGGAAGGTCACGTTGCCGAGCCCGCACGACACGAGGGCGAGCGCCGTCGTGTCGGGCGCGCCGCCCGTGCCGCCGGGGTTCACGCTCTCGCAGTCGGCGTTCACCGTGTCGCCCTGATCGGCATGCACGACGTCGGCGTCGGCGCCGCAGTCGAGGGTGTCGTCGCGCTCGTTCCGCATGTCGATCTCGTCCATGCCGGCGCCTCCGTGCACGGTGTGGAGCCCGCCGTTCAGGACGAACGTGTCGTTCCCGGCGTCGCCGTTCAGCGTGTCGACGAAGAGGAGGGCGATGAGCGTGTCGTCGTCGGCGCCGCCGTTCGCGGTCGCGCCGCCGGCGAGCGTGATCGTGTCGTTGCCGGCGTCGCCGTTCACGACGTTCGAGAAGTCGCCGTACATCGTGTCGGCGCCGGCGCCGCCCGAGAGCACGATGCCGCTCCCGCTCTTGCCGATCATCGTGTCGTCGAAGGGCGAGCCGATCACGCGCGTCACCTTCTTCACGTCGTCGGTGCCCTCGCCGGTCGCGACGCCGGTCGCGAGGTTCACGTGCACCGGACCGGGTGCCGCGGCGTAGGTGAGGGTGCCGCCCGAGAACGTGTCGTTGCCGGTACCGCCCGCGACGAGCGTCGCGGTGTTGCTCGCACTCAGCGTGTTGTCGCCGTCGTTGCCGGTCACCGTGTCGGCGTTCGAGCCCGCGAGAACGTTCTCGAAGTTCGCGAATTGCCCGGCGGCGCCGCTCTGCACGATCTGCCGCGCCGGCCCGCCGCCCGGGCCGACCCGCACGAGCTCGGCGTCGCTCCGCAGGTCGAAGGTCGACGTCGAGCCGGCGACGCAGGTCGTGCGCGTATGGGAGATCGTGTCGCTGCCTTCGTTCGGGAGCTCGACGACGGTCTTGGTCTCGAGGCTCGCACTCTGCCGGCACCCGAATTGATATGTGTCGTCGCCGTCGCCGCCCTCGTAGCGGTCGTTGCCGCAGTCGACGAACTCGCTGGCGCCGGGGAGGCGGAGGAAGCCGGTCATCTCGTTGAAGGTGTCGGCGCCGTCGCCGCCGACGTAGACGTCGTTCCCGAGGCAGTCGTTGAAGATGTTGTCCTTGGCGTTGCCGGTGATCGTGTCCGATCCCTCGGTGCCGAAGATGCGGACGAACGATCCCCCCGTCGCGAGGGAGCCGTTGATCACGGTCTGGTTGCTCGCGGTGTGCCCGAGGACGCCGCCGCCGAGCCCGTTCGTCAGATCCATCGTCATCGGGTCGTTGGCCGGCAGCCTGAGGAAGTCCATCGAGTTGTCGCCCGCCGTGTCGGTGATCGTCGCGGTCGTGCTCTGGATCGGCGTAATGTAGCCGAACAGGTAGATGTCCTTCTCGGTTCCGCCCGTGAACGCATCCGTGCCCGCGAAGACGTAGAAGACCGTGCCTTGATCGGACCCGACGAGCGTGTCGTCGCCGGTGCCGCCGACGATGCCGGCCGGTTTGAACGTGCTCGCGGGGTCGAGCTTCAGGACGCGGCCCGCGTGGGACGCGATCGCGTCGGGGTCGCCGCCGACGCCGCCGTTCAAGTCGACGGTGACGGCGTCGCTGATGCGGAAGTCCAGATACGTCCCGACGCCGGTCACGAGCAGCGTGTCGACCTCGCCGCTTGCCGGCTGCATCGGGAAGTCCAGGATCCCGAGACCGCTCGCGAGCGTGTCGCTTCCCGCGCCGCCGCCGACGACCTCGTCGATGAGACCGTCGTCGCTCCCGACGTAGGTGTCGTCGCCGGGTCCGAGATCGACGCCGATGCCGTAGCCGCCGCTTGCCGCGGCCGCCGGGCCCGATACGAGGGTGCTCGAACCAAGGCGCGCGTTGCTGAAGCCGGCGGCGCGCGTGAAGCCCGAGAGATCGACCAGATTCGGAAAGCCGCCGCTCGCCGTCACGAGGACGCTCGTCACGGCCGTGCAGGCGGTCGAGGGCGTCGGATCCGCACCGTTCACCTTGGCCTGGCCGCCGCTGCAGGTGACGGCCGCGTCGTCGGCGGCGCTGAGCGTGACGGTGAGCGTCCCGCCGGAGACGGTCGCGGTGAGCGCGGCCGACGCGTCCGTCGCCGCGGCCAGGAGGAGCAGGAGGGCGATCGCGATGCGCACGGGGTGTGTCCGTCTTGTGCCCCGCCTCGTCGCGCGCAGTCAACGAGAAAAGCGCGGTGCGGCGCCTGCTATGGCGTGATGCGCGCCAGAACTCGTCCGCAGCGCTACCGTCGGCACCGGGAAGTTGCACGAGGGGCGCTGACCTGGGCAGCCAAATGAAGCGGGGGGCACGGGCCGGCGCCCGTGCCCCCCGTCGAGCCTAACGCTCGCGCGTTCGCGTCACAGCGCGTGGTCGAACAACCAGCCGTGACTGGTCTGTCGCCACATCGCGTGCACCGTCCACTCCACGTCGCCGACCCCGATGCGGGTGATCATCTCGGCCGCGGCCTCGCGGAGGTTTCCGTAGGCCACGATCGTCACCTTGAATGTCCCATCGCTGGTCCGCGCGGCGCTCAGGGTGTAGATGCCGCCGTCCACCTTGGCGAGCTTGTTCTTGTACTTGAAGCCGCCGTTCGGCCGCGCCGTCATCGAGCCCGCCGGCAGGCTGGTCGTGAAGATGACGGTGTCGACGCTCCGCTCGGGCGCCACGACCGGCGTCGTGAGCGAGAGCGTGACCGCCTGGCTGAAGTCGAGAGACTGCCCGGCCATCGGCACCAGGACACCGTGCGCCTTGAACTGATCCAGCCTGTTCGTCTTGAAGCGGATGTTCGACGGATCCTTGCAGATGAGGCCCTGACACATGTTGTTGCAGGTGTCGCCGTTGAACGGCTTCTGCGGGTGGATCGGGTCGCACTCGAACTGGTTGCCGTCGTCGCACGACTCACCCGGGTCGACGACGCCGTTGCCGCAGAACGGCGTGGACGTCGGCGTCGGCGTCGGCGTCAGCGTGGCCGTGGCGGTCGCCGTGACGGTCGGTGTCGCCGTCACGGTCGGTGTCCCCGTGACGGTCGACGTCACGGTGGCGGTCGGCGTCGCCGTGACGGTCGGCGTCGCCGTGACGACCGGCGTCATGGTCGGCGTCGGGCAGACCTGCGGCTCGAGGTCATAGGTCGCCCCGCAAGCCGAGAGGGCATCGACGTTGCCGTCGAAACCGGCCCACGCCGCGCCGCCGCCCCCGGTCTGCACCCGGAGCGAGTTGTTGTCGGTCGCGACCCGCGCGCCCGGGTACTGCGCCGCATACCCCGCGAGCGTGGTGAGCGGCGGACCGCCCGCGCTGTCGTTGTCCGACCACCAGCCGCCGGCGGCCGCGTCCCACTGCTGCCAGACCCCGAGCGAGACGCAGCTCGGGTTGCCGCCGCACTGGTTCGGCACGATGCCGCTGTACGGCAGGAGGCCGTAGGTGCCGTTCTGATAGACCGGCTCGAAGAAGAGGCGGTCGTCGGTCGATCCGTTGCCGTCCAGGTCGACGCGCAGCTGGATGTACGTCGCCTGGCCGCCGCTGCCGAAGCTCGTCACGTACGTCCAGTACGTGAACGGCTCATCGATGATGTCGGAGAGCAGCGTCCCGTTGCAGTCGCTCGTCCGGATGCGGGTGGCGTCGTCGCCGCTCGGCGGGTTGCCCGCCGTGCCGACGAACTGGTGCAAGCTGCCGCTGCCGAGCGGCGGAGTCGGCGGACCGGCGACGAAGTCGGCATCGGTGCCGCCCGCCGTGGTCGCGTCGCCGATGTCGGCGCCGAGCGTCTGGTCGTAGTTCACGAGTTCCCAGTTGCCCATCACGCACGGGGTGACGATGTCGCCGACGCACGACGGGATCGTTGCGCTGAAGGGCGAGAAATCGACGTTCGCCGTCACCGGGTCGCCCGAGCCGGGACCGACGCCGCTCGGACCGTCCGCCGCGCCCCAGTAGTTGTTCTCGGCGTTCAGCAGGCCGGCGCTGATGGCGCTGCCGTCGACGCCGGTCGCGTTGCCGTCGATGAGGTTGTCGTTCACGACGTTGGCGGCGGCATCGGTCGACACACCGACCTCGTACGCGAAGGCGTTGTCGTCGGTGACCACGTTGCAGGTCGCCGAGTTGCCGGTGCTGTCCTCCGGGATGCACAAGCCGAACGACCCACCCTCGAAGACGATGCCGTTGTTGTTGGAGCCGATCTGGTTCCCCGTGATGACGTTGTTCTTCGAAGAGAAGATCAGGATGCCGGTCGCGGTGCCGTTCGCCGGCAAGCCGGTGTAGCGGTGGCCGTTGACGGAGTTGCCCGTGATGGTGATCGGACCCCCGCCGAAGCCGACCTGGATGCCGTTCTGCGCGATCTGCGAGGTCGGACCGGCGCCGATCAGCGAGTTGCCGACGGCCGAGCCGGTCGTCGTGCCGGCGGGGGTGTCGGCGCAGCCGCAACCGTTGAACGTGAGCCCGTTCTTCTGGTAGCCGCTGATGGTCATCCCGGTCACGTCGACGTCGATCGCGTTGCCCGTGCTCGACTGGATGTACACGCCGAGTCCGTTCTGCATGCCGTCGAGCGGGTCGTTGCGGATGTGATCCACCGACCCTCCGTTGATCGCGCCGGACGCGTTTCGATAGTAGACGCCGATGAAGCGCGCCGGCATCGGGTTGATGAGGGCGCCGCTCACGTTGACGTCGTTCAACGTGACGCCGGTCACGCCCGAGACGAGCACGATTGCGGTGCCGAGACCGTTACTGCACGGACTCCCCTGGGTGTTGTCGGTGACGACCGAGCTCGGCTGGATCAAGGCGCCATTGCCGTTGACCGTGATGCCGTTCTTCGTGATGTGCACCTGCTCGTCGTAGGTGCCGGGATCGACCTCGATGGTGTCGCCGTCGCACGCGACGTCGACCGCCTTCTGGATGGTCGCGCACGGCGCGCCCGCCTCACGGCAGTCGTTGTAGGTGTCGTCGCCCGTCGTCGACACGTAGCGGGTCGCCGCGAAGCACGGGCCGCTCGTGTACGAGATGTCGTCGAAGTGGAAGCCCTGACCCGCGACCCCCTCCGCCGCGCCGGAGACGCGGAAGAGCAGCGAGTCGACCGGGCGGGTCGGGTTGCCTTCCTGGTTACGGAAGTAGTCCTCCCACGACGTGCCGCGGAAGGCCGGGTTGCCGTCGACACTCACCCGCACGACGTCGTTCTGCGCGCCCTCGTAGAACTCCATCTCGAAGTCGATGCGGTGCCATTGCGTGCGGCTCAGATTGGTCGCGACGACGGCGAACTGGAAGTTGTCGGGAGGATTACGGTAGTCGTAGAAGCTCACCGACAATCCCTGGCGGCCGTCACCGGGATCGACGACGTTGTCGCTCACCTGGACCCAGCTCATGCGCGCGCCGTCGCCGCGGTCGGGGCTGAGGACGACGTGCGAGTTCTGCGCCACGGCGGTCGCCGACGTGAACCATACCGTGCCGGTGATGCGCTGCTGCAGCGTGCCGCCCGCAAAGCCGTCAGCGGCGGAGCTCACTTCTCCGGCGCGATCGATCAGCGAGGGCGAGAAGGTCTGGTCGCCGAAGGATCCGATCGTGTAGACGCTGGACTCGCGGTAGCTCTGGCTCCCCGACAGCGCTTGCGCGCTCGAGACCTCCTGGTCGATCGAGGCGTTGATGGGAATCCCGGGAGGATTCTGCCCGCCCCAGCCGTCCTGACCGTCGATGCTGCCGGTCGTGTACGGCGGATTCTCGAAGTCGATGCTGCGAGTGTCGGCATTCGCCGCGCCGGTCGCGAGCACCAGCATCAAGGCCGCCGCGATCGCGGTCGTGCGCGCGACGCGGACGGGCAGGTTCGTGAGCGATACGCTCGGGCTCGGGCACGAGGATGAAGCACGCATCGGTAAACCTCCTGGTAGGGATGGTGGGTGACGGACCAATCACCGTGTGAGGTCCCACGGTGAACCTCCGGAGGTCAACGAAAATGCGCGCGACGTACGACGAAACATAGCGCCAAATCGGCGCATCTCATGCGTGGGCACGCGACCGCCGACGCGAGGTCGGCGCGCGTCGGCGGTCGGCCCGGGGCCGGCGCGGTCAGCTCTCGGCGATCGGTTGGCCGTCGACCCGCGTCTGGCCGGCCTTGTTGTCCACCGTCAGGTGCGCGTCGTACCAGGTCAGCGTGGGCCGCACCCCGAAGGTCTGCGTGTACTCCTGCAGCTTGCTCTCGGTGAACCAGGCTTCGGCGGCGGCGCGGCTTTCCCAGACGTAGATACCGCCCGCGCCGTCTTTGCCGCGCACGTAGTCTTTGCTGATCAGGCCGCGCTCACCCATCTTGCGGAACTTCGGTGCGGAACCTTTGGCGATCGCGATGAACGCTTCTCCGTCGGGCACCGGAACGGTGAAATGACAGATGACGATGCAGGGGGCCATGGGCTTCATCTCCTCGCTTTCGAATGACCGCGCCGACGATGCCGCCGGCGCCGTGGCAAATGGCAGTAGAGATCCGAACGTCCGACAGTTGGCATACTGTCAACGCGCCCTTGCGAAAAGCCCCGTGGAGCTGCCCCGAGCGTCATGCGCTGACGCGTAGGATGGAGGCCGTCCCGCCGGTCGTTCACGAGCGATGCCCGGCCCGCCTCGCGCCCGGCCCTGATCGGGATCGGGCTCACCGCGACTTCGCGACCGCCGTGAACGGCACCACCTCGGCGCGCGGCTTCTCGACCCCGCCCTCGACGAGGAAGAAGCGCCAGAACACGAGCCCGAAGGCGCGCCCCTCGGTATCGAGCCAGTTCGGGTGCCCGGGGTCGCGGTGGGCGAGCACGATCTCGAAGCTGCCGTCGGGACGCGCAGCTCCGGGTCGAGCGCCAGGAGCTCGAAGAGGATCGTCGTGCCGGAGCGCGCCGGACCGGTGACGATCACCGGCGCGACGACGGGCGCGTGGGCGATCGCGGGCTGCGCGTCGACCTCGCCGATCAGGAGGAGCCGCGTGCGGAGAGCGCGCAACAGCTCCTGCCGCATCATCAGTCGGCCGACGACGTGCATCGGGGCGGCGTCGAGCGCGTCCGCGAGCTTCGTGAAGCGCTCGCGCCAGGCGGGGTCGCCGAAGTCGCCGCGTGGCGCCGCGCCGTCGAGCGAGCGTTCCGCCTCGGCGAGGAGCATCGAACCGTCGAGCGGCACGATGCGCCGCGCGTCGCCGCCGACCGAATCGGCTATCGCGTTCAGGCGCCGTACCCAATCCGGACGGCGATAGCGTTCCGCCATCGGCCGCAGTCGCTCGCTCATCTCGCTGTCCCCGGGCGTATCCGTCGAAAAGGCGCCCGACGGCCGAGCTACGCCAGACGCCGCGGCAGCGTCAACGGGAGCGGGAAGCCCAGCTTCGCGGCCCAGACTAGCGAACGGCGCTCATCACCAGCGGACAGCCGCCAATCATCGGGTCGGCGGTCGCGGTCCGCTTCAGGCTCCCGGTGCAGGTGAAGGTGGCGTCGGTCACGCCGACGCCGCTCAAGTTCTTGCCCGCCACCACCGCGATCAACTTGATCGTGCCCTTGCCCTTGCTCGGCGTCGTGGACACCTTGGCGCGCACGGTGACGCCGAAAACGGGATCGGGTTCGTTGCCGCATGCGACGAATCCGGCCTCGCCCTTGTCGGGCTTCTGCGCGTTCGCGACCGTGATGCCGACCGCATGGGTGAGGAACGAGAAGCCCTGGAACATGACGTAGACGTCGCGTCCGCTCTGCGAGACGTCGGCGAGGATCGGGGTCTTGCCCGTGAACTTCGCGCCGTCGCCGAGCCCCTTGCACGTCGCCTTGCCGCTCCAGGTTCCGGTCAGATCGAACGCTCCGGCCGTGCTCGCGCCCAGGGTCAGCGCCAGCGCCGCCACCATGGTGATGGGTAGGATTCGCATGCGGGTGGGTTTCCACGTGACGTGCCAACCCGGGCGCCGGCTGCAAGCCCCCGAGCGGGCGGTGCCCGCGCCGCGCGTCCTTCGCAGGGTTGGGAAGGGCTGGCGGCCGTGTTTCCGGGACGTGCAAAACGCCGGCGCTCCGGGCATGCCCTCGGCGTGAGCGAGCGCGCGCACCCGACCCGGCTCCTCGACGTCGCGCCGCTCGCGGCGGTGGCGCGCCTCGCCGCGCCGACGACGGTCGTGATGGCGGTCTCCGCGGTCTCGAACGTCGTCTACACGTACTTCGTGAGCCGCCTCGGTGTGGACGCGATCGGCGCCGTGTCGCTCGTGTTCCCCGTCTCGCTCCTCGCCGTCACCGCGATGGGCGGCGGCATCGGCGCTGGTGCGACGTCCGCCATCGCGCGCGCGCTCGGCGCCGGCGAGCGCCATGAGGCCGCGGCGCTCGCCGGGCAGGCGCTCGTCCTCGCGGTGGCGCTCGGTCTCGGGTTCGGCGTCGCCGCCTGGCTCGGCGTGGGAACGCTCTTCGGCCTCATGGGCGCGTCCGGCGCGGTGCACGAAGGCGCGACGGCCTTTGCCCGCGTGCTCTTCGGCGGCGTCGCCATCACGTTCTTCGGCATGATGCTCGACGGCGTCATGCGCGCCGAGGGCAACGTGCGGACGCCCGCGACGTGGGCGACCACGTCGCTCGTGGCGCAGATGGCCGTCACCCCGCTCTTCATGTTCCGCTTCGGCTGGGGCTTGATCGGCGGCGCGCTCGCGATGCTCGCGTGTCAGGCAAGCGCGATCGTGCCGCGGCTCTTCTGGGTGTTCGGAGGGCGCGGCGCGGTGCGTCCCGCGCTCCGGTCCGCGCACGCGGGGCTCGACCCGGTGCGCGAGATCGTGCGGGTCGGCGTTCCGGCGGCGCTTTCGACCTCCGTGAACAACGTCGGCCTGATGGTGCTGACAGGGGTCGTCGCGCGCCTCGGCGCGCCCGACCTCGCGGCGTACGGCCTCGGGACGCGGCTCGACTTCGTGCTCATGTCGCTCGCCTACGGCGTCGGCGCGGCGGTGCTCACCCTGGTCGGCCTCGCGGCGGGCGCGACCCGCGAGGACCGCATCCAGGAGTTCGTGGGTCACGGCGTCGTGATCGTCGTCCTGCTCCTCGCCGTGCCGGGTCTCGTCGTCTGGTGGCGGCCGGCGCTCTGGCTCGCCATGTTCAGCGACGACCCCGGCGTGCTCGCGGTCGGGAGCTCGTACTTCCGGATGATTGCGCCGACCTATCCCTTCGTCGGCGTCAGCATGGTGGTCGCGTTCGCGTTCCAGGGCCTCGGCCGGGCGGCGCTTCCGCTCGTGGTGTCGATCGCGCGCATCGCCGCCGTGCTGATCGCGGCGATCGTCTCCGTCCGCCTCGGGTTCGACGAGCACGCCGTCTTCCTCTGCATCGCGCTCGGCAACGTCGCGGGCGCGATCGCGCTCGGCGCGATCTTCGTGGCCACCTGCCGCGCCCGCGTCCCTACCGCGCGCTGAGCCGCGTCGGGCTTCCGGGTCGGGCGCCGCGATGCTGACCGCATTTCTCACCAGGTCCCTGCTGCGAGCGTCAATCGCACGCCACCTCGGGCCGTACTCGCGCCGCGCTCCTCAACGGACTGTCCAGTCCGCCTGCGTCGCTCGGCGCTCCGTGCGGCCCGATCTGCCGCACGCTTGGCGCTCTCGCGACGTGGACCTGGTGAGAAATGTGGGCTAGCGGACGGCCGTGCGCGCGATGCGTCTCGTGAGAACCGGCACGCCGCTCGTGGCGGTGGACCTCGCTCCGCTCGAGCCGGAGCCCGGCGAGATCGTGATCGCGGTGGCGGCGTGCGGCGTCTGCCGGACCGACCTGCACGTCGTCGACGGCGAGCTGCCCGAGGCGCGGTTGCCCGTCGTGCCCGGTCACGAGGTGGTCGGGCGGGTCCTGCGGCGCGGCGCCGCCGCGACGCGCTTCGTGGTGGGGGCGCGCGTCGGCGTGCCCTGGCTCGGCTGGACGTGTGGCGCCTGCCGCGCGTGCGTGAACGGACGCGAGAACCTCTGCGAGCGCGCCCGCTTCACCGGCTACACCCTGGACGGCGGGTACGCGGAAGAGGTGCGCGTCGACGAGCGCTACTGCTTCGCGCTCGGCGACGGCCCGGACGATGCCCACGCGGCGCCGCTCCTCTGCGCGGGCCTCATCGGCTATCGCTCGCTCCGCCTCGCGGGCGACGCCGAGCACCTCGGACTCTACGGGTTCGGCGCGGCGGCGCACATCGTGGCGCAGGTCGCGTTGCACCAGGGACGGCGCGTTTACGCGTTCGTGCGGCCCGGCGACGCGGCGGCGCGCAGCTTCGCGGAGCGCCTCGGGGTCACGTGGGCGGGCGACGCCGACGCACAGCCGCCCGCGGCGCTCGACGCGGCGATCATCTACGCGCCGGTCGGCGCCCTCGTGCCGCAGGCGCTCCGCTCCGTGGCGCCGGGCGGCGCCGTCGTCTGCGCCGGCATCCACATGAGCGACATTCCGTCGTTTCCCTACGCGCTCCTCTGGCGTGAGCGCTCCGTGCGCTCGGTCGCCAATCTGACGCGCCGGGACGGCGAGGAGTTCCTGGCCCTCGCGGCGACGCTGGCGCTCGCGACGTCGATCGTCGAGTATCCGCTTGCCGACGCGAACCGCGCGCTCGCGGATCTTCGCGAGGGTCGCGTGAACGGCGCCGCCGTGCTGCGCCCCGGCCCCGTCGATCCCATCGTTTGATTCTCGGCCGCATCCTCCCTACAGGAGAGGCACCGGGTCATCCGGCGGGAGGCGGGGGACGCAATGGATCTTTTTCAGACCTGCTACGACTACCAAGAACCGGGCTTCGTGCGGTCGGCCGGCGTGTATCCTTTCTTCTTGCCGCTGGAGGGCTCGGAAGGGCCGGTCGTCACCTACCAGGACAAAGAGGTGGTGATGATGGGGTCCAACAACTACCTCGGCCTGACCCACCATCCGAGGGTCCGGGCGGCCGCCAAGCAGGCAATCGATCAGTACGGCACGGGCTGCACCGGCTCGCGCTTCCTGAACGGCAACCTGGACCTGCACGACCAGCTCGAACGCGAGCTTGCGGCGCTCTTCGGCTACGAAGAGGCGCTCGTGTTCGCATCGGGCTTCCTCGCGAACGTCGGCGTGCTCGCGGCCCTCGGCTCGATCCCGGGCACGGTGATCTTCTCCGAGCGCGAGAACCACGCGAGCCTGATCGACGGAACGCGCCTCGCGCGCGGCGAGGTGCGGCTCTTCAAGGACCTCGCCGACCTCGATCGCCAACTCGCGGTGGGGGGGACCGACTGGTCGCATGCGCTGGTCGTCTGCGACGCCGTCTTCTCGATGACCGGGCGGGTGATGGATCTCCGCCGGCTTGCCGAGCTCAAGCGCAAGTACAAGTTCAAGCTCTACGTCGACGACGCGCACGGCATCGGCGTGCTCGGCCCCGATGGGCGCGGTGCGGTGTTCGATCAGGGCGTGCGTGACGACGTCGACCTGCTGTTCGGCACGTTCAGCAAGTCGCTCGCGAGCCTCGGCGGCTTCGTGTGCGGCGAGAAACGCGTGATCGACTGGCTCCGACACAAGACGCGCTCGCTCATCTTCACGGCTGGCTTGCCGCCGGCATCGGTCGCTGCCGCGCTCGCGGCCCTGGGCGTGATGCGGGACGAAGCGGGGGAGTTGCGGGCCCGCGTCTGGGCCAATACCCGC
This sequence comes from Deltaproteobacteria bacterium, assembly GCA_020848745.1. NCBI lineage: Bacteria > Pseudomonadati > Myxococcota > Myxococcia > Deltaproteobacteria bacterium. Next base: position 27,904 of record JADLHM010000098.1, read on the forward strand.
TACTGGCACGACGGTCTCGACGCGATCGGCTACTGCACGATGGGATCGACGACGCCGATCGTGCCCGCGATGATCGGCTCCGAGTCCCTGGCCTTCCGGATCGCGCGCGATCTCCTCGACCTCGGCGTCTTCGCGATTCCGGTGCCGTATCCGGTGGTGCCGTACGGACAGTCGCTCATCCGCACGAGCGTGATGCCGACCCACACGCGCGCCCACCTCGATCGCGCGCTCGATGCCTTCGCGCAGGTACGCCAACGCTACGCCATTCCCGAGTTCGATCTCGACAATCTGCCGACGGCGGACCACGAGGACTGGTCGTGGTTCCTGCCTGACCAGGCGAAGTCGGCGTAGCCGCGCGCGCGGAGCCGGCTCCGCGCGCAGGCGCGCGTCAGAGCCAGCCGCTCCGGCGATACCACGCGGCCGTGCGCGCGAGCCCGGTCGCGAGATCGGTCGCCGCGCGCCACCCCGTCGCCGACTCCAGCGCGGCCGGCGAGCAGAGCCACGCGTCGGCGAGAATCTCGTTGGCCTTGTCGCGCGAGAGGAGCGTCGCGCGGCGCGCGAGCCGCGCGCTCGCCCCCGTCACGAAGAAGAGCGGCCGGACGATCGCGCGGGGCAGGGGCACCACGCGGACGCGGGCGTCGAGCGCCGCGGCGATCGCCTCGACGAGCGCCCGCGCCGTCGTCGGCGTCGGGTGGGCGGGGTAGTACACGCCCGCCGGCGGACGCTCCACGCACTCGGCGATCGCGGCGGCGAGATCCGGCGCGTAGACGAGGGACAGGCGCTGTCCGCCGTCGCCGAACATCGGCGCGACGCCCCGCCGGGCAATGCGGAAGAGGCGGAGGAACTCGCGGTCGTGCGGACCGTAGACGGCCGGCGGTCGGAGGATCGTCCACGGGATCGCGAGCGCGCGTACGGGCGCTTCGCCGGCGAGCTTGCTCCTGCCGTAGTCGCTCACGGGATGCGGCGGCTCGTCGCCCGTCGGCGCGCGGCCGAAGATCGTGGGGCCGGCCGCCGTGAGGCTGCTGACGTGTACGAAGCTGCGGATGCCCGGCCGCGCGCGCACCGCGTCCACGAGCGCGCGCGTGCCGCCGGCGTTCACGGCGAAGAGCTCGGCGCGGCTCCGCGCCGCGACGAGCCCCGCGAGATGGACGACACCGTCGGCCCCGGCGGCGCCGCGCTCGAGTGCGGCGCGGTCGCCGAGGCCGCCCGCGACGATCGTCGGCGGCGCGTCGCCGAACAGCGCGCCGGCCTTCCGCGCGTCGCGCACGAGGCAGGCGACCTCGTGACCGCGCGCGCGCAGCGCGGCGACCACGTGGACTCCGACGAAGCCGGTCGCGCCGGTCACGAACACGCGCATCGTGCCGGCGATCGTATCCCATCGCGCGGCGTCCCGTCGCCTTGACGCTCCGTGGGGTGCGTGCGATGCGAACCGGCTTGCGCACCGCCGTCGCCACCGGCTTTCCGCCGCTGCTCGATCGATACGTGGCGCGCGAGGTGACGTCGCACGCGTTCGGCGGCTTCGCGGTCGTGCTCGGGGTATTCCTCGTCACGCGGGGGAGCGTCCTGCTGTCCGACGCGGCCGTGGGGGGCTTGCCCGGCGGCGTACTGGCGGTGCTCCTCGGGCTCCGCACGGTGATGGCGCTGCCCTCGTTGCTGCCGGCGGTCGCGTATCTCGGCGTGCTGCTCGCGATGAATCGCCTCTCGCGCGACCGCGAGCTGATCGCGATGGCGGCGACGGGGATCGGGCCCGGACGACTCGAGCGCGCGGTCCTCGGCTGCGGTCTCTGCGCCGCGCTCGTGGTCGCCGTGCTCTCCTTCGCGGGACGGCCGTGGGCGGCGGCGCGGTACGCCGAGGTCCGTGACCTCGCCATCGCCCGGTCGGGCCTCGACGACATCACGCCGGGGGTCTTCTACGAGCTCCGTTCGACGGCGCGCGAGGTGGTGTTCGCCGGCGCGCGGTCGGCGACCGACCCGGCCTACCTCGAGGACGTGTTCGTGCAGCGGCGTGACGCGAACGGGCTCGCGGTCTTCTCCGCGGCGCGGGCGATCGAGACGCGCGACCCGGCGCATGGCATCCGCAACCTCGTCCTCGAGGACGGCTACCAGTACGATCTCACCGTCGAGAGCGACAAGCAGACCGTGACGCGGTTCGAGCGCCTCGCGATGCAGGTGCCGCTGCCTCCGCGCGAGGGCGACGCCGAGAAGAGCCTCACGTGGCGCGAGCTCTTCGCCGCCGCCGATCCGGAGTCCGTCGCGGAGCTCCAGTGGCGTGCCGCCATGCCGATCGCGACCGTCCTCCTCTGCCTGCTCGCGATTCCGCTCGGCCGCTTCGACCCGCGCTCGGGCCGGACGGCGCGGCTCTTCACGGCGGCGCTGGCCTACATGGTGTATCGGGCGCTGCTCGGGACCGCGAAGAGCTGGGTCGCGAACGGGATCCTGCCGGCAGCGGCCGGGCTGTGGATGGTCCATGGCGCCTGTTTCGGCGTGGTGCTCGCGCTCGCCTGGCGGCAGCGCCGGGCCGCGGGATGAGGCTCCTCGACCGCCACGTCGGTCTCTCGGTCGTGCGGAGCTTCGGCGAGGCGCTCGGGGGGCTCCTCGCCGTGTTCACGGTCCTGCGCGTCACCGAGGAGCTGCGCGCGGTCGGCGGCGGATGGACGGTCGGTCGCGCGCTCGGCTTCGTCGTCCTCACGCTTCCGAGCGAGGCCTACGAGCTCTTTCCGGCGGCCGCGCTGCTCGGAGCGGTCCTGGGTCTCGGGCGGCTCGCGAACGACCGCGAGCTCGTCGCCATGCAGGCCGCGGGGTACTCGCCGCTGCGCGTCGCGCGCGCCGTCTTCGGGGCGGCGCTCGTGCTGGCGCTCGGCGGCGCGGCCGTGGGCGAGCTCGTGGCGGTGCCGCTCAGCCAGCGGGCGCACGCGCAGCGCGCGCTCGTGCTTTCCGGCGGCCGCGCGCTCTCGACCGCGTCGGGGCTCTGGGTGCGCGCCGGGTCGGGCTTCGTCAACATCGGCGCGCTCAACGCCGACGGCTCCCTCGGCGAGGTCTACGAGTTCGATTTCGCGGGCGGCCGCGCGCTCGCGCGCTTCACCTACGCGCGCGTGGCCTTGCCGACGGCGGACGGATGGCGGCTTCGTGATCTCCGCGAAAGCACCTTCCACGACGACGTCGCGACCACCCGCAGCGCCGCGCTCGAGCCGTGGCGCGTCGACGTCGCCCCGAAACGGCTCCAGACCCTCTGGCTCGAGCCGCGCGATCTCTCGCTCGCGGAGCTCGTGCGCACCATCGTGACGCTGCGGGCGCAGCGGCAGAATCCCATCGCGCACGAGGTCGCCTTCTGGCGGCGGGCGAGCGCCCCGGTGTACATGGGGGTGATGGTGCTCCTTGCGGTTCCCATGGTGATGGTGAGCGGACGCGCGGTGCGCGTCGGCGAGCGCGCGCTCGTGGCGGCGCTCGTCGGGATCGGGTTCCAGATGGCGCGGGAGATGTTCACCAACTTCGGGCTCGTCGCCGGTGTGTCGCCGCTCGCGATCGCGCTCCTGCCCGCGCTCGTCGCGGGCGTCGCCGTCGTGGCGCTTTTCCGCCGCGCGGGATTGGCATGACGGCCGGCGGCGCGCCTGCCGTCGCGATCGTCGGCGGCCGCGACGTGCGCCTGTGGGGCATCGACGGCGCCGAACGGCTCGCGCGCCAGCTGCGCGCGGCGGGCGTGACGCAGGTGGCGCGCGACACGAGTCCGCCGGCGTCCGCGGCCTCCGTACTGTGGCTGCGCGGCGACTATCTCTTCGAGGACCGCACGCTCGCCGACCTCCTGCGCCAGCCGGGGGTCGCGCTGACCGCCTCCGGCGCGCGCGCGCGCGCGGTCGCGGCGCACGTGAGCGCGCCGGAGGCCGCCGCGGCGCGCGCCGTCGTCGAGGGCGAGGCCGACCCGACGTCGCTGTCGAACGTCGTCGTGCACAGCCCGGAGGCTTTCTCGACGGCGTTCGTGCGAAAGCTCCACAAGGCGGCGCCGCCGGTCGTGCTGCGGGTGCGTCCCGAGCGCGCCGCCGCGCTCGAGCGCCATCTCTTCGACGGCTCCTACAAGGGCGTCACCGACCTCGTGACCAAGTGGCTGTGGCCGGCGCCGGCGCGCGCGGTCGTGCGCGTCTGCGCGCGCCACGGCATCCCGCCGAACGCGGTCACCTCGGTGAGCTTCCTCCTCGTCGTGGGCGCGACCGTGCTCTTCGCGTCCGGCTGGTTCGGCGTCGGACTCGCGCTCGCCTGGATCATGACGTTTCTCGACACCGTCGACGGCAAGCTCGCGCGCGTCACGGTCACGTCGACGCCGTTCGGGCACTACTTCGACCACACGATCGACTCCGTGCACCCGCCCGTCTGGTACATCGCGTGGGCGCTCGGCGTGACCGGGCCGACGCACGTCCTCACGGTGCTCCCCCTGCTGGTCGTGATCGTCGCCTTCTACGTCGGCGGCCGCTTCTTCGAGAGCTTCTTCAAGCACGCGGTCGGCGGCGGCTCGCTCTTCGCCTGGCGCCCGTTCGATTCGTACTTTCGCCTGGTCATGGCGCGCCGGAACCCGAATCTGATCGTCTTGACGGTGTCGTGGCTCGCCGGCGCGCCGCGGACCGGACTCATCGTCGTCGCCCTCTGGACGGTGCTCTCGACGGTGATCCTCGGCGTCCGCTGTCTGCAGGGCATGCGGGTGCGGCGGCGCTCCGGGTCCCTCCGGCCCTGGATCGAGGAGCTCGGCAACGAGGCCGCCGTCGTGCCGGGCTGGGCGAAGCCGTTCGTCGCAGACCTTGCCGCCGTGCGCCATCTCGTGCAGTAAGCACGGGGTTGCCGCCGCGCGGACCACAGGAGGCCCTCGAGGTTCCGGCCGACCCGGCCGTCGTCGATCAGCAGCCGCACCGCCTCGAGGCGTCGGACGGTCACGGTGAGCGGCCGCGTCGTTATCCGCTGCAGGTCGCGATCATCAGCAATCCGACGAGCGGCCAGAACGCCCGCCGCGGGCTGCTCGCGAGGATCGAAGGGCTGCTCGCGGGCCATACGGGCGTCCGGCACTACACCGAGCGCACGTTCGAAGGCCTGGCCGAGGCGACGCGCGCGGTGGTGGACGCCGAGACCGAGATCGTGGTGGTGAACGGCGGCGACGGTTCGGTGCAGACGGTCCTCACCGCCATGCTGTGCGCGCCGCTCGATCGGCTGCCGCTCCTCGCGGTGCTGCCGGGCGGCACGACCAACACGACCGCGCGCAACGTCGGCTACGGATCGGACCCGCTGGCGGCGCTCGCGCGGCTGCTTCGCGAGTCGGCGCGCGGCGTGCTCGCCGGCCGCGTCGAGCGTCGGCCGGTCGTGTGCGCGGACCTTCCCGACGGCCCGCAGTTCGCGATGATGTTCGGCGCCGGCGCCGTCTATGACGGCATCGTCTTCGCGCGCAATCAGCTCGAGAGCCACGGCGTCCGCGGTCAGCTCGGCGGCGGCGTCGCCCTCGCGACCTTTCTCGCCCGCGTCCTCACCGGCCGCGCCGGCACGATGTTCCCGCCGCTCGCGGCCGAGGTCCGCCTCGACGGGCGGGTGCTCCCGCCGACGCGCTACTTCGGCATGCTCACCTCGACGATCGATCGGCAGTTCCTCGGCGTGAGGCCGTACTGGGGTGTGGGTCCGGGACCGCTGCGCTTCAGCGCGATGCGCGAGGGGCCGCAACACCTCGCGCGCGCCATCTTTCCGGCCCTCCGTGGACGCCCGAGCCCGTGGCTCCGGCCGGAGCTCGGCTATTACAGCCACAACGTCGACGAGGTCGACCTCCGGTTCGACGGCGGGTTCACGCTCGACGGTGAGCTCTTCGCGCCGAGCGGACGCGAGCGGCACGTCGTGCTGACGGCGCGGCGCTCGGCGTACTTCCTGCGAGCGACGCCGTGACGGGGCCGACGCTCGAGGCCATGGTCGAGCGCGAGCTCGATGCGACGGTTCCGGAGGGCGCCCATCGCCTCGCCGAGAGGCTGCGGCTGCGCTTCGGGGCCGCGCTCCGCGCGGTGGTCATGTACGGGTCGAACCTCCGGCGGGGCGACGACGATGAGGGGGTGCTCGATCTCTACGCGCTGGTGTCGAGCTATCCGAGCGCCTATCCGCAGCGGCCCGGGCTCGCGATGATCAACCGCCTGCTGCCGCCGAACGTCTTCTATATGGAGGTGCAGGGCGAGCGGCATCCGGTGCGCTGCAAGTACGCGGTCCTCGCCCTCGACGACCTGCCGCGGCTGACCTCGCGCCACACCGCCGAGCCGTATTTCTGGGCGCGCTTCGCGCAGCCCTGCGCGCTCGTCTGGGCCGCCGACGTCGAGGCGCGCGCGCTCGTCGTCGCGGCGTTCGCGGGCGCGATCCGGACGTTCGTCCGGTTCGCCGTGCCCTTCGCGGACGAGCGGTTCGACGCCCGCGCGCTCTGGACGCGCGCCTGGCGGGCGACCTACGGCGCCGAGATCCGGCCCGAGCGGCCGGGGGCCGCCGAGGTGCTCTGGGCGGCGAACGCGGCGCGCTTCGTGGCCGCGACGGCGCTCGCGCTCCCGAGCGTTCCCTGGCCGGTCGCGGCGGAGGCCGGCGCGTTCACGGTCGCGCTCCCGCCCCGCGAGCGGCGGCGCGCGCTCCGGGCCTGGCGGGTCCGCCGCTTACGCGCGAAAGCCGCGTTTCTCCTGCGGATCCTGCGAAACGCGATGATCTTCGAGGGGGGCGTGGACTACGTCCTCTGGAAGATCCAGCGCCATGCGGGTGTCGCCGTCACCTCCGATTGGCGGCAGCGGCGCCACCCGCTGCTCGCGCTCGGCGCCGAAGCCTGGCGCCTCTATCGGGCCGGCGCTTTCCGCTGACGGAGCCCGACGGTCATCGAAAAGGCACCCGTTCGCTTCGTTTGACGCTCGGGCGTTTGTCTGTCACACGACCGTAGCACTGCGCTCACCGCGCGGTGACTTCGGCGCTGGCGGGTCAACGGGTCGATTCAAGGACGGGGATTGAAGGGGATCATTCTCAGCGCGGGTCAGGGCCGGCGATTGCTGCCGCTGACGACGAATCTTCCCAAGTGTCTGATCCGTATCGGCGGACGCACGGTGCTGGAGTGGCAGCTTCGGATGCTGGCCGGCGCCGGCATCCACCATGTGGTCGTGGTCACCGGCTTCGGCGCGGCCGAGGTCGAGCGCCGGCTGTCGCAGATCACGCCGCCCGGCATGCACGCCCGGACGCTTTTCAACGAGCTCTACGACCGGGCCGACAATCTGGTGAGCTGCGCCGTCGCGAGCCCGGAAATGAGCGAGGATTTCCTGCTCCTGAACGGCGACACCCTCGCCGAGGCAACCGTGGTCGAACGGCTGCTCGCGAGCACCGAGACTCCGGTCGCCATGGCGATCGCGGAAAAACCGACCTACGATGCCGACGACATGAAGGTCTCGCGCGCCGGCAATCGGGTCACGCGCGTCGGCAAAGACCTCACGGCGGACGCGAGCCACGGCGAGGCGATCGGGTTCTCGTTGTACCGGGGACGCGGTCCAGAGCTCTTCACGCGGGCGCTCGACGAGATCCTGAGCGAGCCGGAGGGCTCGCGGCGCTGGTATCTTTCCGCCGTCGATCTTCTCGCCGGGCGGGGCCAGGTCCAGGCGGTCGGCATCGGCGACGCCCGCTTCGCGGAGATCGACTATCTGCAGGACGTACCGCGCGCCCGCGCGCTCGTGAGCGCGTTCGGCGAGACGCCGCTCGCCGCCGCGCGCTGGACGCGAGCGGATGCCGGCGCCGTCGTGCGGGAAGAGGCGGCGGTGGCGCGCGAGGCGCTCGCCGCGGACGGCGATCGGTAGAAGCGGGTGCGCGCCGACTACCCGGTGAGCGCGGGCCCCAACCCGCACATCGAGCGCGCCAAGGAGATCCTCAAGCGCCACCCCGACGTCCGGAAGCTCGTCGGACCGTACCCGCTCTCGGCGCTCTGCGCCGCGGCGGTCGTCGCCGGTCAGCTGCTGATGGCCTACGCGCTCCGCGACGCCCATTGGCTCGTGATCGTCGTGGCGGCGTATCTGGTGGGTGCCTTCGCGAGTCATGCGCTCTTCGTGCTCATCCATGACGCGAGCCACAACCTGACCTTACATGGCACCCTGGCGAATCGGCTGATCGGCCTGCTCTGCAACGTCGGACAGGGGTTCCCGAGCGCGATGTCGTTCCGGACCTACCATCTGCTCCACCACTGGCGTCTCGACGAGTACGACTACGACGCCGATCTCGCCTACCGCTGGGAGGCGCGCCTCGTCGGAACCTCGCCGCTGCGGAAGGCGCTCTGGCTCCTCGTCTTTGCCGGGGTCGAGGTCATCCGGCCGCTGCGCATCCGCGGCCGGTTCGCCGATCCGTGGCTCTTCGCGAACGTCGTGCTGATCGCCGCGACCGACTACCTGGTCTGGCGGTGGTGCGGCTTCGCGGGGCTCGCGTACGTGCTGCTCTCGACGTTCGCCGGCATCGGGCTCCACCCGCTCGGCGCCCGCTGGATCCAGGAGCACTATACCTTCGTGCCGGGCCAGGAGACGTACTCCTACTACGGGATCCTGAACCGGGTGTCCTTCAACATCGGCTACCACAACGAGCACCACGACCTGATGCGCGTGCCGTGGGTGCATCTGCCGAAGCTGAAGGCGCTCGCGCCCGAGTTCTACGAGCCGCTGCACGCGCACCGGTCGCTGACGCGCGTTCTGCTGCGGTGGATCTTCGACCCGGAGCTCGATCTCTTCGCCCGCATCACGCGCGACCGCGGTCGCGCCGCGGCGCCGCCCTCCGAGGAGGACGTCCTCCTCGGGGATCTGCCCGCGGCGGTGTAGCGCCGGACGCGCCGCCCGCGTGTCAGCCCGCCTTGGATCGCAGGAACGCTTCGGCGGCGACGCGTTGCGCGGGGGTGTCGATGTCGAAGCCGGCCGCGGGGTCGGTCAGGAGGACCGGCCGCACGGAAAGCCCGGTCCGCGCGAACACCACCCCCGTCAGGTCGGCCAGGGAGAGCCTCCCCAGCGCGAAGCGGGCGAGCGTGCCCCAGCCGAGGATGCGCAGCATGCGCCACGGACGCTTGCGCTCGGCCTCGACCCGGGTCCACTCGCGGAGCGCCGCGTAGCCTTTCGTCGTGAGGAGCGCGTAGAGGTTGCACCCGCAGAATCCGCCGTCGTGGAAGCGGAACGCCGTACGGCGGATGCCGGGGAACGCCGCGTGCACGAGACTGACGGGCACGAGCCCGAAGGTGGCGTCGGCATTGATCGCGGTCGCGCGTTCGCAGAAGGCGTCGAGGGTTGCCGCGGAGAGGAGGGGGTGGTCGGCCGTCGTGATCAGTACGGGCGGCGTGAGGCCGAGCTGCTCGATGGCGAGGGCCGCGCTGGCGCTCGGGGTGCGATCGCCGCGGACGGTCTCGACGGCCGCTCCGCCGCCGTGCCCGGCGAGCGCCGGATCGAGCCCGCACACCACGACGCGCCCGATCCAGCGGCTCGCGCGCAGCGTCGCGAGCACGCGGTCGAGCATCGCGATTCCCGCCACCGGCGCCAGCGCCTTGTGCGCGACCCCGGTCGCGCTCGCGATCGGGTCGGCGCCGCCGCGGCTACCCGCCATCACGAGGGCGGTGAAGAGGGTCGGGGACGCGTTCAGGGGAGCGGCTTCTCGTAGACGCGGTAGGTCTTGTACTGGTGGCCGCCGAGGAGACGCATCACGCGGAGCAGGGGGAAGTTGTCCTCCAGGACCCAGCCCATCTCGATGTGCCGCATGTCCCGTACGGCTGGCGACACCCGCACGGCTTCGATCAGCCCGAAGACGAGCGCCATCGCGAGCGAGCTCGACTGGAACTTCTGGCGGACGCCCATGAGCGCCACGCGCGCCGAGCACGTCGGCCGCGTGCGTATGCGCCAGAGGAGCTTCGCCCAACCGAAGGGCAGGAGGCGTCCGTCGAGATCGCCGATCAGCTCGTTCAGGTTCGGCACGATGACGAGCATCGCCGCCATCTCCCCGTCGACCTCGGCGAACTGCACGAAGTCGCGCGGCACGAGGTACTTGAGCGCGCTCGCGAGCTCGGCGAACTCGGCCTCCGTGAACGGCACGAAGCTCCAGTTGTGCGCCCACGCGTCGCAGAAGATCTCGCTGATCACGGCCGCCTCGGCGCGCAGGCGCGACTTGTCGACCGGGCGGATCGTCACCCGGGCGTCCTCGCGCGCGCGACGCGCGGCCTCGACCATCGTGCGCGGCGGCGTGCCGTTGGTGTCGAGCGTGTAGGCCACCACGTCCTTGGCCTTGTGGTAGCCGAGCCGCTGTACGCGCGCGTCGTAGTAGGGACGTCCATGGCCGGTCAGGAAGACCGGCGGGTGCTCGAAGCCGTCGATCAGGGTCCCGATGTCGCCGTTGATCGAGAGATTGAAGGGGCCGAGGACGCGCCGCATGCCCTGCGCGCGCAGCCACTCCTCGGCGGCGCCGAGGAGCGCCTCGAACACCGCGTGATCGTCGATCGCCTCGAGCGCGCCGAAGTGGCCGGTCGCGTCGTCGTAGCGTTCGATCCGGAGCGCATCGACCTGCGCCGTGATCCGGCCGACCGGCCGGCCGCCGCGGTACGCGACGAAGAGCTGCACCTGCGCGTGCTGGAAGAAGGCGCTCTTCGGCGAGAAATTGTGGCGCTGCTCGGTGCGGAGCGGCGGCACCCATGCCGGGTCGGCCGCGTAGATGGCGTAGGGCAGCTCCACGAAATCGCGGAGGTCCCGGCGCGAGCGAACCGGCCGGACCTCGACGGGCGCCGACGACCGTTGCTCGCGCTCCCGCGCCTCGAGCGCCTCCGGGACCGGTCCCGCCACCCTCGTACCGTGCTTCACGCGACGAGCGGCATACGGCACGCCCCGCCAAGGGTCAAGCAAGAGCGCAAAACGCGGTTACCACTCCGGCCCGACCCTTGATACAAGCGCCTCCGGATGAAGCTGCTGCTGCTGATCGTTCGCCGGTATCCGCAGCGGACGCTTCTCGCGCTCGGCTGCCTGGTCTGCGCGGGGCTCGCCGAAGGCATCGGGATCTCGAGCCTGCTGCCCGTGATCCGCGTCGCGACCCGCGACCAGGCGAGCGCCGCCGCGAGCAATACGGCGCTCGAGCGCGGGCTCGACACCGCGCTCGGTTTCGTCGGGCTCGCGCCGACCACGACGACGCTCTTCACGATCGTGTTCGCCGGCATCGCGCTCAAGGCCGGGCTCGTGCTGCTCGCGAACCGGCAGGTCGGCTACGCGGTCGCGCACGTCGCGACCACGCTGCGCCTGCAGCTCATCGAGGCCCTCCTGCGGACGCGCTGGGCCTACTTCGTCCACAAGCCGGTCGGCGCGATCGCCAACTCGGTCGCGATGGAGGCGCAAGCGGCGGCCGACGCGTATCTGCACGCCACGACCGTCTGGGCGCTGCTCGCGCAGTGCTTCGTCTTCGCCGCCATCTCCTGCCTCGTGTCGTGGCGGGCGACGCTCGGCGCGCTCGTCGTCGGATCCGTCATCACGGTGCTCCTGAACCGCCTCGTGCGGGCGTCGCGGAAATCCGGACGGCGGCAGACCATGCGCATCCGCCAGCTCCTTGCTCGCCTCACCGATACGCTGCAGGCCGTGAAGCCGCTGAAGGCGATGGCGCGCGAGCCGCTGATCGCTCCGGTGCTGGAGGGGGAGACGCGGCGGCTCAACCAGGCGCTCGAGCGGGAGGTGATGGCGCGCGCCTACCTCGAAGCGTTTCAGGATCCGCTCATGATGCTCTTCCTGGCGGTCGCGCTCTACGTCGGGCTCGGGACGCTCTCGATGCCGTTCGCCGACGTGGTGATCCTGGTGTTCCTCTGCGCCCGCATCATCGCCGATCTCGCCAAGGTGCAGAAGAGCATGCAGCGCCTCGCCGTGAAGGAGAGCGCGTACTGGGCGCTCGACGATCTGATCCGCGAGGCGCGCGGCGCGGTCGAGGTGGGGACGGGAACGCAGCCGGTACGCTTTACGCGCGAGATCCGCGTCGACCACGTGTCGTTCGCGCACGACGTGGCGCCGGTCCTCAGCGACGCCGCCATGGTGATCCCCGCGGGGTCGCTCACCGTCATCACCGGCCCGTCGGGATCCGGCAAGACGACGCTCGTCGATCTGATCGTCGGACTGCTGCAGCCGCAGGCGGGCGAGGTGCGGGTCGACGGTGTGCCCTTGCGCGAGATCGCGGCGCGCGATTGGCGCACGCAGATCGGCTACGTCCCGCAGGAGACGCTCATGCTGCACCAGAGCGTCGCGCAGAACGTGACGCTCGGCGATCCGTCGGTGCCGCTCGCCGACGTGCACGAGGCGCTCCGCGCGGCGGGAGCGAGCGAGTTCGTCGCGGCGCTGCCCGAAGGCGTCGACACGATCGTCGGCGAGCGCGGGCTCCGGCTCTCGGGCGGTCAGCGGCAGCGGCTCGCGCTCGCCCGGGCGCTCGTGAGGAAGCCGGCCCTTCTCGTGCTCGACGAGGCGACGACCGCGCTCGATCCGGCGACCGAGCGCGAGATCTGCGCGACGCTGCGCGCGCTCCGCGGTGCAGTGACCCTGGTCGCGATCTGCCACCACGGCCACCTGATCGACGTCGCGGACCTCGTCTATCACGTCGACGACGGACGCATCGCGCTCGCGCGCGGCGCGCTCGCCGAGCGGCGCGACGTCGCGCGCGGCTGAGACGCGCCGGCGTCGCGTCCATGCGCACCGCCGCGTGATCGCCGCAGCCGCCGACGCGCCCGCCGCAGCGCCCTACGGTTACGCGCGCGCCGCGTCCGGCAGTTGTACGACCGCGTTCTCGCGGAACTTCCGCACCGACGGTTCGTAGTACACCGCCTTCAGGAGCGCGCGGTTGTAGAGGTCGAGGGTGCGTGGCAGCTTGCGCGCGACGTCGAGCCAGAGCACGACCCGCACCTCGTTGCTCTCGTTCGCGGCGTCGTGGAGGTTGGTGTCGTCGAAGATCACGCCGCGGCCGTTCCGCCAGTGGAACTTCCGCGTGCGCGCGATCAGCGACTTGTCGCGGAGCGCGTTGTCCGCCGGGTCGACGTTGACGCGCAGCCAGCACTCGCGGCCGGCATTGTCGCCCGGGATCACCACGCCGAGGTGATAGCGGACGAAGCCCTTGTAGTACCCCCAGTGCGGGGTCACGTACTGGCGCGGCTCGAGGATCGAGAAGAACGCGTTGTAGACGTCGGCGAGCGGGCGAAGCACCGCCGCCGTCCTCGGCGCGAGGGCGCAGTTCTCCTCGATGAAGCTGCCCGACTTCAGCATGAACGCCTTCCACCGGATCGTGTGGATGCCGCGTTCGGTGTACTGGCCACCGAGCTTCGACATGTCGGTGATGCGCGAGCGGAACGCGAGCAGGCGCTCGCACTCGCCGCGGATGTCGGGATAGGCCGCCTCGAGCGCGAGCAGCTCCGGATATTCGCGGCCGTAGTCCTCGAGATAGTCCGGAACGCGCGCGATGAGCCCCGCCTCCTCGCAGCGCGCGTAGACGCTGTTGAAGGCGTTCTTCACCCGCTTCTTGCCCTTCTTGCCCGCGCCGGGCAGGTGCGCGAGCGCCTTCAGGATGTCGACGCTCGAGGATGCGGCGATGCGCAGCGGGGTGAACATGCGGCCTCGTTAACGGCTCGTCCGCGAGTCCGCAAGCGTGAACGACCCGGTTGCGGCCGTGCCGGAGCTTCGCCATCATCGCCGCGCCGTGCCGCCGAACTTCACAGCGATCGAGGCCGCCGGCCTCGGCCTCGATCGCGCCGCGCTGCTCGCCGCGATGGATCCGTTCATCGCCTGCCGCCTCGCGCCGACCGACCCGCGCTGGACGGCGGAGGTGGTCCGCAAGCACGCGAAGGCGCGGCGACGGCTGCGGCGGCGCCGCTGGCTCGGGTGGCTCGGACGGGGCAAGCGCCGCGGCCAGGACCGCATCGAGTCCGAATACGACCAGGCCTGGGCCCGCAAGCGCCTCGCCCCCTACGAGATGGAGCCGCGACCCCGGGCGGGCGCCGCGTGGCAATACGGCGACGCGGCCATGTTCGCGACGAGCGCCGCCGGTGCCCGCGCCCGCCTGCTGGTCCTGATGCGGGCGGTGGCGCTGCTCCGGCCCGCGAGCGTCCTCGAGGTCGGCTGCGGCAACGGCCTGAACCTCCTCACGCTGGCCTGCCGCTTCCCGGCGACGCGCTTCGCGGGCGTCGAGCTCACCGACGGCGGCTTCGCGACCGCGCGCGCCGTGCAGGAGGAGGCGGAACTGCCCGCGGTGCTGCGGCGCTTCGCGCCGGAGCCGCTCGCCGACCCGAGTGCGCACCGGCGCGTCGACTTCCGGCGCGGCAGCGCCGCCGAGCTGCCGTTCGCCGATGCCGCCTTCGACCTCGTCTATTCGTCGCTCGCCCTCGAGCAGATGGAGGAGATCCGCGACCGGGCGCTCGGCGAGATGTCCAGGGTGGCCGGACGTCACACGCTCATGCTGGAGCCGTTCTGGGACTGCAACGACCGCGGCCTGCGGCGCGACTATCTCCTCGCGCGCGATCACTTTCGCGGCCGCATCGACGAGCTGCCGCGCCATGGTCTCGAGCCGACGCTGGTGACGGACGACCTCCCGGGCGAGATCTGGCTGCAGCCCTGTCTCGTCGTCTGCCGCAAGCGCGCCGCCGTGTCGTGGTGAGCCAGCCGCGCATCGCGCCGGCCGAGCGCCGCATCTGGGTGCTGACCGGCGACAAGCCGGGCGACAACGCGCAAGCGCTCTCGCTCGCCGCGGCGCTCGGCTGGCCGACCGAGGTGAAGCGGCTGCGCTACCTGCGGATCGCGAGGCGGTCGCTCGCGGAACGCGTCGCGGGGGCGCGCGTCGACCGCTTCCCGCTCGACCGCGAACACTCGAGCCCGCTCGCGCCGCCGTGGCCCGATCTCGTGATCGGCTGCGGCCGGCGCAGCGTCGGGGTGACCTGGGACATCCGTCGGCAGGCCGGGTCCGCGACGCGGCTCGTACAGCTCGGACGGCCGCGCGCCGATCTCGACGCCTTCGACCTCGTCATCACCACGCCGCAGTATCGCTTACCGGCGCGGTCGAACGTGCTGCATCTCGCGTTGCCGCTCCATCGTCCCGACCCCGACGCGTGGGCGCGCGCCGGCGCCGAATGGGCGCCGCGCTTCGCGCGCCTGCCGCGGCCCTGGTTCGCGCTCCTGATCGGCGGGAGCGCGAAGCCGTTCGTGTTCGACGCCGCGGCGGCGCGGCGGCTCGCGGAGCAGGCGAACGCGCTCGCGCGCGCCGAGGGCGGCTCGTTGCTCGTCAGCACGAGCCGGCGGACGCCGCAGGACGCCGCGCGCACGCTCGTCGACGCGCTCGCGGTGCCGGCGTACCTCCACCAGTGGAGCGCCGCGGGCGGGCCGAATCCGTATCTCGCGTACCTGGCGCTCGCCGACGGCTTCGTCGTCACCGGCGACAGCGCGTCGATGTTGACGGAGGCGTGCAGCACGGGAAAGCGCGTGTGGTACGTCGACCTCCCGCAGCGTCGCTCGCCGAGGTCGCACGTCAAGAATCTCTTCCGGCGGATCGTGCTCGCTCCGACGCAGCATCCGGAGCTGCTCGGAGGATCGCTCGCGCGGCTCGCGGCCCGGCTCCCCGCCCGCGGCTGGGTGCGCTACCCGCGCGACCTGCGGAAGCTCCACGCAGCGCTGGTGGCCGTGAATCGCGCGCTGCCGCTCGGCCGATCCTTCGCGGCGCCCCCGCCGCCGCCGCTCGACGAGACCGCGCGCGCCGTCGGGCGGGTGCGCGCCCTCTTCGGCGAGTGAAGGCTCCGCGCCTATCGCGAAACGACGCCGGACCCGCTACTCGTACCCTCGATGGCCGAGACGAGACCGCGTACCCTGCCGGCGGTGGGAATCACCTTCACGAAGGCGCGAGTGAGCAATCCGCGGCGACCGGATCTCGCCGAACGAAAGATCGAGCTCTTGGTCGACAGCGGCGCCGGTTTCAGCGTCGTTCCCGCGAGCGTGTTGGACGAACTCGGTGTCGTGCGCCAGTCTCGCCGTGATTTCACGCTGGCCGATGGTACGCATGTTTCGTACGACGTCGGAGAGGTGACCTTCTCGGTGGGCGACAATGAGGCGACCTCGAAGGTCGTGTTCGCTCCGGAGGGTGTCACCCCGCTGCTGGGCGCCCTGACGCTCGAGGGCCTCACCCTGATGCTGAATCCTGTAACTCGTGAGCTCCTCCCGATGCGGCTCTTCCTGGCCGGCGCGCGCCACGGCGACGCTGCCGGCTGATGCCCATCTCGGATTACCTGAAGAACCTGCGGTTGCGGATCGGCAGCGCGCTCGTGTTGATGCCGTCGGTCACGGCGGTCGTCTTCGACGAGGCCGGACGCGTGCTCCTCGCGCGGCACGCGAACGGCGACGTGTGGGGGACGCCGGGCGGCGCGGTCGATCCCGACGAGCCGCCGCAGGACGCGGTCGTCCGCGAGGTGTGGGAGGAGCTCGGGCTCCTGGTCGAGCCGACGCGTTGTCTCGGGACGTTCGGCGGGCCGGAGTTCCGCATCACGTACGCGAACGGCGACGTCGTCGCCTACGTGATCACGGCGTACGAGTGTCGTCGGACGGGCGGCACGCTGCGCCCCGACGGCGACGAGGTGCTCGAAGGCCGCTGGTTCCGGAGCGACGAGCTCGCGACCGTCGCGCTCTCGCGCTGGGCGCGGGGGGTGCTGCCCGAGCTCGTGCGGCGCCGCGCGGCCTGGGTGCCGCCCGTGACCTGGCGTCCGCCGGAGCGCTAGGCGCCCCTAGCGCGAGCGCGGTTCCCTAGCCCTCGCCTAACTCCATTGGCTGCCAATTCAAGAACCCTCGTTAGCTACCGCGCGTGGATCGACATCGGACGGCCGCTGCCGGGAGCAATCCAGTCGATGCTCTTGAGGCGGTCCTTGCCCACCATGCTCGTCGGGTTGCGTGCCGAGGTCGAGCGTCGGTCTCCCGCAAACTAGCGGCTGGCTGCCTCTGCGGTAATCGCGCGCAGAGGCAGGCAGAGGCGTTCGCTCGCCTCCCAGAGCCGAGTGCGCAGCGTTTGATCACGTGCTCAACTGATGTCGCCGCCGCGCGCTGGCCACTGAAATAGCGGCCCGTCATCGTGGACGGCGCGACGCGCGTCGTGGAGGTCATCCGCGCCCCGCACCGGAGCGCCGTCTACCGGAGCCTGTGAGATCCTACGAACACGCGCCCGCTTTGATCTGCCGCAGAGCGCGAGTTTGGACACGCCGTCAGGCCAAGTCCCGCGAGGATCGGGGAGGTCCTCCAGGTGATCTTCGCACATGGAAGCGTCGCCGTTCCGGTGCCATCACCTCGGGGCGCTTCCGATCGCTCGGGTCGCGTTCGCGAGGTACGCGCTCACGGCCTGCGCCGCCTCGCCCTGCACGAACGACTTGATGAGGCCCTGGAGGAGACGCGGCACCGGCGTGTCCGGCGCGAGTAGTTGGCGGAGCGTTACCCGTGTGTGGGAGGCGTCAACGGGCTCGAAGCGGAGGGTGCCTTCGACGTCGGTGTTGTCGCCGGCGGCGCCCGTGCCGACGAAGCGGATCTCGTCGGTGCCGTTTCCGGTGTAGCGCGCGGTGTAGGCGACGCACATGCTGACCGGGCCGGTCGAGCGCTCCGCGAAGACGAACCGGTAGACGTCGTCGGCGGTCTTGTCGCAGCGGTCGAGGCCGGGGATGCAGCGCGCCGAGCCGACGACGTCCCAGAAGAATGCGTAGGCGTCCGCGAGCGACGCGGGAACGACGACGGACTCGGTGACGTCGGTCGGGAACTTCGCCATGCGTCCTCCTCGCCGCGTCATTATGAGCTGAAGGGTCGCGTTGCCAGGGCGGAGGGCGAGCAATCAGCCGCTGCCTTGACGGTCCGGAACCCCGATTGTACGACCGCGCGATGCGCTTCTACGAGTACGAGGCCAAAGCCCTCTTCGCCAAGCACAACACCCCGCTCTTGAAGGGCCGCGTCGCCAAGACCGCGGCTGAGGCCAAGACCATCGCCGCCGAGATCGGCGGCAAGGTCGTGCTCAAGTCGCAGGTGCTGACCGGCGGCCGCATGAAGGCGGGCGGCGTGAAGTTCGCCGACACCCCCGAGCAGGCCGCGCGGCACGCCGAGGCGATCCTCGAGCTCGTCATCAACGGCCAGTCGGCGCGCGGCGTGCTCGTCGAGGAGTGCGCGCCCGTCAAGAAGGAGTACTTCGCCGCCGTCACGTGGGACGGCCGCCGCAAGCTCCCCGTCGTCATCTTCAGCGACATGGGCGGCATCGACATCGAGGAGGTCGCCGAGAAACACCCCGAGCACGTGTCGCGCACCCACTTCTCGACCCTCGTGCCATTCTCCCCCTACATCGCGAAGCAGGCGATCGCCGCGACCGGCGTCACCGGGGACGATCTCAACAAGTTGACCCCGATCGTCGCGACCCTGATCGAGATCTTCCTGAAGTACGACTTGACGCTCGCCGAGATCAACCCGCTCGGAAAGACCGAGGACGGCAAGTTCCTCGTGCTCGACGGCCATATCGACATGGAAGGCGACGCGCGCGACAAGTACGCGAAGCTCCTCGCCGAGCTCGGCATCGGCAAGGAGGAGACGCGCGAGGCGCGCCCGCCGACGCCCTTCGAGATCGCGGGCGCCGAGGTCGATGCATCGGATCACCGCGGCGTCGCCGGCAACGTGAAAGAATTCGACGGCGATCTCGGGCTCGTGATCGGCGCCGGCGGCGGTTCGCTCACGCTCTTCGACGCCATCCGCAAGCACGGCGGCAAGCCCGCCAACTATTGCGAGATCGGCGGCAACCCGAGCGTCAAGAAGGCCTGCGGCCTCACCAAGCTCATCCTCTCGAAGCCTGGCGTGAAGAAGATCGCCGTCATGATGAACGTGGTCTCGAACACGCGCGTCGACATCGTCGCCCGCGGCGTCATCAAGGGCTGCGTCGAGTCGGGTCGGAGACCCGCCGACACGATCGCGATCTTCCGCATTCCGGGCGCCTGGGAGGACGACGGCTTCAAGATCCTGAAGAAGTACGGCGTCGAGTACTGCGACCGCACCGTCTCGATGTACGAGGCGGCGGGCCGGGCCGTCGCCAAGATGCGGTGACACGTCCGAAGACCGCGGGCGCCCTTCCGGCGGGCGCGCGCCACGCCCGCCTCGCTGCGATCGGGTCGGCGAGCGAGTGAAGACGCGCCGGCGTCGGAGATCGCGGGCCGTTTGACATGCCGTCGGGCCGTATGTATACGCCGTAGACATGGGGCGGCCGCTCCGCCGTGAGCGCATTCTCGCCGAGGCCGGCGATCTCTTCCTCGCCCATGGGGTCGAGGGCGTCACCATGCGCGGACTCGCGGCGCGCATGAAAGTCACGCCGATGGCGCTCTACCGGCACTTCGGCAACCGCGACGAGCTGTTGAACGCGATCGTCGCCGAGGGCCACGCGACGTTTCTGAGCTACCTGAACCGTTCGCTCGCCGCCGAGACGCCCGGGGCGCGGCTACTCGCGGCGGGGGAACAGTACCTCGCCTTCGCTCTCGCGCACCCCCGGAGCTACGCCGTCATGTTCATGGAGCACGTGCCGGAACACAAGAATGAGAAGGCGGAGAAGCACTGGGGCGACGCGGCGACGTTCCGGTTTCTCGTCGACCGCATCCGCGACTGCGCCGCCGCCGGCATCCTCCGGTGCGACGACCCCGAGGCGGTCGCGCTCACCGTCTGGGCCCACGTGCACGGACTCGCGAGCCTGTTCCTTGCCGGCAAGCTGCCGCTCGCGCGCGCCGAGTTCGTGCGGATCTATCTGAAGTCGGTCGGGGCGGTCCTCGGCGCATACGGATGGCCGGGCGGGGCGGAAGCGCGCGGGTGACGATCTCCGGCGCGGATGTCGTGACGCCTGTTTTTTGACCTGGGAGTATACGACGTACACTCCAGCCGGAGGGCTGGACGGAAAGGAGAATGCTCATGTCCCAGCACAAGATCGCCGAGCCCTACCGTCGAGCGGAGCTCCGCGGCGACTACGACGTCATCGTCATCGGCTCCGGCATCGGCGGCCTCGCGACCGCCGCGTTCCTCGCGAAGCACGGCCGGCGGCGTGTGCTCGTGCTCGAGCGCCACTACGCGATCGGCGGCTACACCCACGTCTTCCGTCGTCCGGGCTTCGAGTGGGACGTCGGGGTCCACTATATCGGCGACACCGCGCCCGGGGGCCTCATGCGCGCGCTCTTCGACGACGTCACGAACGCCGAGCTCGAATGGGCTGACATGGGTCCGATCGTCGAGCGCATGCGGATCGGCGACGAGACCTACGTCTATCCGAAGGGGGAGGCCGCGCTCCGTGCCGAGCTCGTGCGCCGCTTCCCGTCCGAGACCGGCGCGATCGACCGCTACTTCGCGCTCGTGCACCGGGCCTGCGCGGCGATCCAGGACTTCTTCGCGACGAAGGCCTTCCCCCGCCTGATCGGCGCGGTCGTGAAGCCGATGGCGCGCCGCCGCTTCTTCCGGCTCGCGGACCGCACGACGCGCGAGGTGCTGCGCGAGCTGACGGCGAACGAGAAGCTCATCGGCGTGCTCACCGGCCAGTTCGGCGACTACGGCCTGCCGCCGTCGCGCAGCAGCTTCGCGATCCACGCGCTCGTCACCCAGCACTACTTCGGGGGCGGCTACTTTCCGGTGGGCGGCGCGGGGCGGATCGCGGCCACGATCGCTCCGGTGATCCGGGGAGCGGGCGGCGAGCTGCTGGTGAACGCCGAGGTGGACGAGATCGCCGTCGAGCACGGCCGCGCCGTCGGCGTGCGGATGGCGGCGGACGGCGCTGTGCTGCGGGCGCCGCTCGTCATCAGCGACGCCGGCGTCCCCAATACCTTCGGTCGCCTCGTGCCGCGTTCGGTCGCGGAGCAGCACGGGCTCGCGAGGGCGCTCGCGGGCATGGAACCGTCGGTCGCGCACGCGTGCCTCTATGTCGGCCTGAAGGGCACGACGGAGGAGCTCGGCCTCGAGCGTGCCAACCTCTGGATCTACCCCGACGAGCACCACGACCGGACGGCCGCGTTCGCCGCCGACCCGACCGCGATCCGCTACGCCTACGTCTCGTTCCCGTCCGCCAAGGATCCCGACTTCGACCGGCGCTGTCCGGGGAAGTCGACGATCGACGTCCTGACGTTCTTGCCATACGACGCGTTCCGGCGCTGGGAGGGGACGCGTTGGCAGAAGCGCGGCGCCGAGTACGAGGCCTTCAAGCAGGGCATCGCCGGACGACTCCTGGACCTGCTCCATACGCACGTTCCGCAAACCCGCGGCGCCGTCGAGGTGGTCGAGCTCTCGACGCCCCTCAGCAGCCGCAACTTCACCGCGCACGGCCACGGCGAGATCTACGGTCTCGAGCACACGCCGGCGCGCTTCCGGAACCCGTACCTCCGGCCGGCGACGCCGATCCGCGGCCTCATGCTGACGGGCGCGGACATCGCGACGGCGGGCGTCTCCGGCGCGCTCCTCGGCGGCGCGCTCTGCGCGTCCGCGGTCCTGCGGCGGAACCTCGTCGAGGCGGCGCGGTCGGCGGGCGCGCGCGCGGCCGCGTAGCGCCGTCGGGAGGCGCGTCGCGTCCGGTCACGTCGCGCTCGGGCCGAGACGGGCTTCGAGCACGCGTTCGAGGAGGCGCGCCGCCGGTGGATTCCGAACAACGGTCGCGATCAGTTCTTCGATGGCGGCCGGCGCTCGCCGACCCTCGACCGCACCCGGCGCCAGACCAGCAAAGAAGTCCCCCCGCTTTGCCGGGGGATCGCTACCGGCGCTCGGATCTGCGGGCAGCGAGCGCGTCGAGCACCGTCAGCACGCGCCGCGTGTCGTCGTAGCGGAGCGTCTGCCAGCCGAGCGCGCGCGCCGACTTCAGGTTCGCGCCGAGATCGTCGATGAAGAAGATCGCCTCGTGCGGCAGTCCGAGGCGCTCGCGCGTGAGCTCGTAGATGCCGGGTTCGGGCTTGCGCATGCCGACCTCGCACGAGTCGACCACGACGTCGAACAGGCGCTCCACGTCGAGCAGCGACCGCCAGTCGCTTCGCCACTCCGGGATGTTGTTCGTGAGGAGCGCGGTCGGCATGCGGGTGCGGATACGAGCCGCCGCCTCGACGATGTCGGCGCGCAGCCGCTGCGCCGGGGCCGTGGCGGCGTTCCCCATGAAGTTCCGCGCGTCGTCCTCCGAGATGTCGCGTCCGTGCTCGCGGGCGAGCTTCCGCAGACGGGCGACGAACTCCGCGAACGTCGCCTGGCCGCGCTCGACGGCGGACCAGACGCCGTCGTCGTGGAAGAGATCGCCGCGGATGGCGCGCCACGCGTCCGGAGCCAGGCCGTGCCGGTCGCCGAATGCCCTCACCGACTCGACGCCGCCCGCGAGGAAGACGCCGCCGAGGTCGAAGACGGCGGCCCCGACGCGCTCCGTGTCGATGCCCTCGATGACCATCGGCCCCGTCCCTACCGGTCGTCCCGGTCCCTGTCCATGGATCGGCCGCCGGTCGCGTCGCCTTGCTCTGTTCCGAGGTGCGGCGTATCAACGACCGCCCTTCCACGGAGGTCCGCATGACCTACGAAGTCTTCGAGATCGAGCGCGACGGGCATGTCGCGACGCTCTGGTTGTCCAATCCGAGCAAGCGCAACGCCATGGGCCCGGCGTTCTGGGACGAGCTGCCGCGCGTGATGGACGAGCTCGTCGCCGACGAGTCGGTGCGCGCGGTCGTGATCGCGGCGCGCGGCGAGCACTTCACGGTCGGGCTCGACCTCAAGAGCATGAGCGGGGGAATCATCGAGGGCGGGCAGGGCGCGGGCGCGCGGAAGCGCCTCCTCGCCTTCATCTTGAGGATCCAACGCACGGTGACGACGGTGGCGCGTTGCGAGAAGCCGGTCATCGCGGTGGCGCACGGCTGGTGTCTCGGCGGCGGCATCGATCTCCTGACGGCGTGCGATATCCGCATCGCGGCCGCGGACGTCGTGTTCGGCATCCGCGAGACGCGGATGGCGATGGTCGCCGACGTGGGGACGTTGCAGCGCCTGCCGGGAATCGTCGGCAAAGGGCACGTAGCGGAGCTCGCCATGAGCGGCGACGACTTCGGTGCGGAACGTGCGCTCGCCCTCGGGTTCGTGAACCACGTACATCCGGACCAGGCGTCGGCCCTGGCGGCTGCCCGGGCGCTCGCGGCCCGGATCGCCGCCAACTCGCCGCTCGCCGTGACCGGGACCAAGCGCGTGCTCGAGTACTGCGCCGACAAGAGCATCGAGGACGGTCTCACCTACGTGGCGACGTGGAATGCCGCGTTCGTGGCGAGCGAGGATCTCCGGGAAGCGGTCACGGCGTTCATGGAGAAGCGCGCGCCGACCTTCCATGGCCGGTAAGCCCGGCGGCGCATTGCCGCTTCCGCGCCGGCCGTTCCGTGTGACACACTGTCGGTCTCCGCGCCTGGCGCCGGCGCGCCGTACGCGATACCCCGAACATTCGAATCCGGAGGTGGCATCATGACGATCGAGCAGGATTTGGCCCGCGAGTTCCTGCGGGTCGTGGAAGAGGCGGGGATCGCCAGCGCCCGCACGATGGGCCAGGGACAGCGCCGATACTCGGACCAGGTCGCCGTCGAGGCGATGCGCAAGGCGATGGACACGCTGCCGATGCGCGGCACGATCGTCATCGGCGAGGGCGAGCGCGACGAGGCGCCGATGCTCTTCATCGGCGAGAAGGTCGGACGGCAAATGCCGGACGAGCCGGAGGTCGACATCGCCGTCGATCCGCTCGAGGGCACCAACCTCTGTGCGACCGGTGAGCCGAACTCGATCGCCGTGCTCGCGGCCGCCAACAAAGGCGGCCTCCTGCACGCACCCGACTGCTACATGGAGAAGATCATCGTGGGGCCGGCGGCCAAGGGCGCCGTCCATCTCGACGCGACGCCCAAGGAGAACCTCCAGGTCATCGCCAAGCGGCTCGGCCGCCAGGTGAAAGACCTCGTCGTGATCGTGCTCGACCGACCGCGCCACGAACAGCTCATCGAGGAGATTCGCAGCGCCGGCGCGCGCATCCGGCTCATTTCCGACGGCGACCTCTCGGCGGGCATCTCGGCCGCCGTCCGCGGCACGAACGTGCACGCGGTCATGGGCATCGGCGGCGCGCCCGAAGGCGTACTCGCGGCCGCCGCGATCCGGTGCCTGAACGGCGGCATGCAGGGCCGGCTGGTGCCCACGAAGGAAGGCCAGGAGGAGCGCATGCGGGCGATGGGGATCACGGATCCGCGCCGCATCTTCACCGAGCGCGACCTGGCGCCCGGGCCGGAGATCATCTTCGCGGCCTGCGGCGTCACCGACGGCACGTTCATGCGCGGCGTCCGCTTCTTCGGTCACGGGGCGCGCACGAGCTCGCTCCTCATGTCGCTCAGCGACCGGATGATCCGCTTCGTCGATAGTGTGCGCCTCGACGGCACACCCGACGTGGTCGTCGAGTTCTAGGGAAGCTCTGCACATGATGGTTCCCGGCTGCGACGCGCGATTCATCCGCGCGCTTCAGGCCGAGAGCGGCAGGTCGCTGCGAGGCGCGGTGCGCGTGTCGGACAGGATGCCGAGCTTGCGGTAGCGAGGCTCGGTGCGCTCGGTGATCAGGCCGAGCCGGACGAGGTTCGGCACGACCGTGTGCATGTAGACCTCGCTGTTGATCGCCGCCCAGTTCGGGAGGCTGAACATCACGCGCACGCACGCTTCGGGATCGAGCCCGTACTTGGGGCCTCGATCGTGCGGCGTTGCGCCGGCATCAGTCTTCCCATGGATGGCCTGGTTAGGAGACCAACATACCGGATGCAAGGCGGGCCCGTGCTCCTTCCGGCACGAGGGAGCGTTTGGTAGCGTGGCGGTGGTGTCATCCGAGTCGGGCGATCGCCTGCGCATCGCCGAGACCTTCCATTCCATCCAGGGCGAAGGCGGCCTCGTCGGCGTGCCGTCCTTCTTCATCCGTACGACCGGCTGCAATCTGCGCTGCGAGTGGTGCGACACACCCTACACGTCGTGGGAGCCCGAAGGGGATTGGCGAACCATCGACGACCTCGTGGCCGCGGTGCCGTCCACGGCGCGGCACGTCGTGGTCACCGGCGGCGAGCCGCTTCTGTGGGCCAATCTGCCGCGGCTGACGGGGGCGCTCCGCGCGGCGGGCCGCCACGTCACCATCGAGACCGCCGGCACCGTGTACCAAGTGGTGCCGTGCGACCTGATGTCGATCTCGCCGAAGCTCTCGAACTCCGACCCGGGTCCGAGCCGCGGCGAGGCGATTCGCGCCGACCACGCGCGCAAGCGCCTCGACCCCGGCGTGCTGGCGCGGCTGCTCGAGCGCTACGCGTGTCAGCTGAAGTTCGTCGTCGCCGCGCCTGGCGACCTGGCCGAGATCGACGATCTGCTGGCTCGCCTGCCGCCCGTCGCGCCGGAGTCCGTGCTGCTCATGCCGCTCGGCGTCGAGCGCTCCGCGATCGCGCGCCGGGCACCGTGGATCGCCGATCTGTGCAAGGCGCGCGGGTATCGCTATACGCCACGGCTTCACGTCGATCTCTATGGCGACACCCGCGGAACCTAGGAGGGATCCATGAACCGCGTCGAGTTCTTCTACGACTATGCCAGCACGTACAGCTACCTGGCGCACCGGGAGATCGAAGCGCTGGCGGCGCGCCGCGAGGCCGAGATCGTCTTCAAGCCGATGGTCCTCGGCTTCGTCTTCAAGGCAACGGGCAACAGCATGCCGGCCGCCGTGCCCGCCAAGGCCGCGTACATGGTCCACGACGTCCGCCGGTGGGTCCGGCACTATGGCCTGCCGTTCCACATGCCGAGCGTGTTCCCCGTGAACACGATCCGCGCGCTTCGGACCGCGGTCGCGGCGCTGGAGGAGGGAACGTTCGCCGCGTATCATCATGCGGTGATGCAGGCATATTGGGCGAACGACCAAGACATCGGAGATGGCGAGACGTTGGCATCGATCGCGACCGCGGCCGGCCTCGACGGCGCGCGGCTCGTGGCGCGCGCGGAGGAGCCGTCCATCAAGGAAGGGCTCAAGGCGAACACGGACGAAGCGATCCGGCGCGGGGTCTTCGGCGCCCCGACGTTCTTCGTCGGCGACGAGATGTTCTGGGGGAACGACCGCCTCCACTTCGTCGAGGAGGCGTTGTCGGGGTAGCTTCGTGCATGCGTGCGAGCGTCGAAAGCCGTCGGTTTCGTTGGCGGCCCGATGCGGGCGCGTGATAGGACCGCGCGGGTAGCGGTTGGGGGGAGGGGGTTCCAGCCCAGTATGTCCAAGATCATGCTCATCAACGTCACCCACGCGGAAGAGAGCCGCGTGGGGATCGTTGACGACGGCCAGCTCGAATCCTTCGAGATCGAATCCTTCAGCCGGGAGCACCTGAAGGGAAACATCTACAAGGGAGTCGTCCGGCGCATCCATCCGGCGATCGAGGCCGCCTTCGTCGATATCGGCGCCGATCGCGACGCATTTCTGCCCCTCGACGAGATCTGCTTCCGCAACCTGCCGGGCGGCCGGAACGGGGGCGCGAGCCAGGAGCGGGGCGAGAAGGGCCGCCGCCGGATCAAGGAAGTCCTCAAGTCGGGGGACGAGATCCTGGTGCAGATCGTCAAGGAGCAGTTCACCAACAAGCCGCCGACGCTTTCGACGTTCTACTCGCTTCCCGGGCGGTACCTGGTCCTGTTGCCCGGCTCGGAGGACGCCGGCATCTCGAGGAAGATCGAGGGGGAAGAACGGGTTCGCGTCCGCGAAATGATCGAGAGCCTGCACCCACCGGCGGGCTGCGGCATCATCGTCCGGACCGCCGCCGGGTTCGACGACGAGCACCGGGAGCTCGAGCGCGACCTCGCCTACCTCGCGCGGCTCTGGGAGAGCATCAAGCAGAACGCCGAGACCAAGCGCGGCCCCGCCTTGATCTACCGGGAGCACGACCTCGTGCTGCGGAACATCCGCGACTACTTCACGCCGGACATCGACGAGGTCTTCATCGACAACGAGGACGTCCACGAACGCGCAAAGGACTTCCTGCACAACATCATGCCCGGGAAGGAGCACTTGCTGCACCTCTACCAGGGCGATCAACCCATTTTCTCGCGCTTCGGCCTCGAGGCGCAGATCGAGTCGATCTACAAGCGGCGGGTCGCCCTCAAGTCGGGCGGATCCATCGTCATCGACGGTACCGAGGCGCTGACCGCCATCGACGTCAACTCCGGCGGCTCCATGCGCGGGACCACTCAGGAAGAGACCGCGCACAAGACCAACCTGGAGGCGGCCCGCGAGGTGGCGAGGCAGCTGCGCTTGCGCGACCTCGGCGGCATCATCGTCGTCGACTTCATCGACATGCGGGTGCAGAGCCACATCGTCGACGTCGAGCGGGCCCTCCGCGAGGCGATGCGGCCCGAGAAGGCGCGGCACGACGTTGGCCGCATTTCCAAGCTCGGACTGCTCGAGATCTCGCGCCAGCGCCTGCGCCCGGCGGCGGTCGCGAGTTCGTACACCGCGTGTCCGATGTGCGAGGGACACGGCTCGATCCGCACGCCGGAATCCGCCGCGCTCGGGACGCTGCGCAAGATCCACCACCGCGTCGCCGAAGGCGACGTCGCCCAGATGAACGTCACGCTTCCGCGCGACGTCGCCATGTACCTCCTCAACCAGAAGCGCGACGACCTGGCGACGCTCGAGCGGCGGTACTCGGCGCGCATCAACATCGTCATCAGCGACAAACTGATGCCGCACCAGAGCGAGATCGAGACCCGCATCCGCGAGGTCACCGCGCCGGTCGCCGTGTTGCGTCCGGGCGAAGTGGCATCCGCGGACCGCACCCCGAATGGGCTCGCCGCGAGCGCGCGCGGGGGCGGTCGCAGACCCACGGCGGCGGGCGTGGGATACGGCCGCGGCCCCGCGCTCCCGCTGCGTGAGGGCGAGGACGAGGCGTCGCAGCGACGTCGGCGTCGGGGCGGTCGAAGTCGGCGCGGCGAGGACGCCGAAGCGGTCCGGCCGGCGGCCGAGGCGCCGACCGTTACCGCGGCGCCGAGCACGGGCGCGCCGCTCTCCGAGCACGCCCCGGAATCGGCCGGGAGCGCGACGCGCGCGGGCGAATCGGCGCCCGCAACGTCGGAAGCGGCGGTGGCTGCCGAAGCGACCGTGGCATCGCTCACGGCCGAGCCGGAGGGCATCGCGCCGCCGCCGTCCCCGGTCGATCGGACCGGGGAGATCCTGGCCGCGGCGAACGGCAGCTGGATCGAGGCCATCCCGCCGTTCATGCCGGCCGAGGCGGTCGCACCGGGCGCCGACGTGGCGGATCCGAACAGGCGCCGGCGCCGGCGGGGCGGCCGCCGCGGGGGACGTGGTCGACGCCCGGGTCCGGGCGGTGCGCCCGAGCGTGGCAGTGATGCGGGCGACCCGCCGCCGGCCGGCGCCGCACTGGCGCCGACCGACGAGGGAGGCACGAGCACCGGCGGGTCGGAGGGGCCCGCGGCCGACGTCCAGCGGACCGGGTCGAGGCGCCGTCGGCGACGCGGGGGGAGTGGTCGCCGCCGCACGATGCACGAGGGCCGCGCGGGTGACGGTCCGGAAGGGACGCCGACGGCCGCCGTGACCGCGCCCGCCGAGCCGTCCCGCGATTCCTAAAGCCGCTTGGCATAGGAAAGACCCATCCGGTATACGAGCCCCGAGGTTCCCGCGTTCCATCACCGCCCAACCAGAAGGAGTCGAACATTTCGAACAAAATTTTCGTCGGCAATTTGAGCTTCGATACCACCCAGGAAGAGCTCTCGGCGTTGTTGTCCCAAGCGGGCAAGGTGTCCCGCGTTCACATCGGAACCGATCGCGAGACCGGCCGCTCTCGCGGGTTCGCCTTCGCCGAGTTCGCATCAGACACGGAGGCAGCCGACGCCATCCGGAAGTTCGACGGCTACGACCTCGGGGGACGACGGTTGCGGGTGAACGGCGCGGAAGACCGCCCGTCGCGTCCCGCCGGTGGCGGCGCCGGCGGCTATCGCCCTACCGCGCTGCCGCAGCGTCCGGCGTTCTCGGCTCCTCAGAACATCTTTGCCGCCGGTGATCCCTTCGCGAGCGAAGTCGGCATGGGCGGCGGTGGACGCCCCAACAAGAGCAAAGGCAGTCGGCGCGGGCTGCGCGCGCGCAAGCGAAGTCTCGGCGGGTATTGACCGTGCCCCGGCTCCGCCGGGATCGCGTTTTCCGCCGTTGTTCGGCGCGGCGGCACCGCTGAGGGGGAGGCTCACGATGGAGGACGCGCCGCGCTGTCCGACCTGTCGTTCAGGGGTGCGGTGGGAGGATAATCCCCATCGCCCCTTCTGCTCCGAGCGGTGCCAGCTGGCCGACCTTGGCGGCTGGGTGACCGAGCAATACCGCATCCCGGGAGCCGTGCTCGGGAGCGACGTGCTCGACGACGACGAGAGCGACATCGCGTGATCCACGCGACCGCCGTCGTCGATCCCGCGGCCCAGGTCGACCCGACCGCGTCGATCGGTCCCTACGTCGTGATCGACGGCCCGGTTCATGTCGGTCCGGGATGCCGGCTCATGGCCCACGCCGTATTGCGCGGCAGCACGCGACTCGGAGCCGGGAACGTCGTGCACCCCGGGGCGGTGCTCGGCGGGGAGCCGCAGGACCTGGCGTTCGGCGGGGCGGAGTCGTTCCTCGTGATCGGCGACGACAACGTGTTCCGCGAGCACGTGACGGTGCACCGGGGGACGAGGCCCGGCAGCGCGACGGTCGTCGGCAACGGCAACTATTTGATGCAGAGCGCGCACGTCGCCCACAACTGCCGCGTCGGCGACGGGACGATCGTCGCGGGCGGCGCCCTCCTGGCGGGCCATGTCGATCTTGCGGACCGCGCGTTCGTATCGGGGAACTGCGTCGTGCATCAGCACGTGCGGATCGGACGCTTCGCGTTGTTGCGCGGCTCGTCGCGCACGAGCCGAGACGTTCCGCCGTTCTGTCTGATGGACGGGACGCACACGGTCCGCGGCGTGAACGTCGTGGGCCTCCGCCGCGCCGGATTCGAGCCCGCGCGCGTGACCGCGATCCGGCGCGCGTTCGCCCGTCTGTTCGGCCGACCGACGCATCTCGGCCGCGCGCTCGACGAGGTCGAGGCGGGCGCGACGACGGACGAGGTGCGGGAGCTGGTCGCGTTCGTACGCGCGTCGAAGCGCGGAGTCTGCGTCGCGCCGCGCGCGCGCGGATCGGCATCCGGCGACGACGGGTGATCACCACCCCCGAGTTGCAAAGCCGCTCGGAAGCCGAGTAGATTCACCCGGGTCGCCCTCTGATGGAGAGAAATCGCCGTTTCATCGTCGGCGCGAGCATCATCGTCGCAGCCGTCGCCTATCTCGTGTACACCGGTATTCGCGAGACCTCCGTATACTACCTCACGATCGACGAGCTCCTGTCGCGTCGTGAGGCGGTCGCGGGCGAAGGGCTTCGCGTCGCGGGTCGTGTAGGAACCAAGAGCGTGCAGTGGAACCCGGCGACCCTCGACCTCAAGTTCCGTCTCGCGAACTTCGAGGACAGCGACGGCGTCCCGGTCGCCTACACTGGCGTCCTCCCCGACATGTTCGCCGAGGGCCGCGACGTGATCGTCGAGGGGACCTATGCCCGTGACGGTTCCTTCCATGCCCGCACGCTGCTGACGGCCTGCCCGTCGAAATACGAAGCCGAGGCGGGCGCCGGAGTCGCAAAGGAGTGACG
Organism: Deltaproteobacteria bacterium; assembly: GCA_020848745.1. Taxonomy (NCBI): domain Bacteria; kingdom Pseudomonadati; phylum Myxococcota; class Myxococcia; species Deltaproteobacteria bacterium. The sequence continues at coordinate 58,597 of JADLHM010000098.1, forward strand.
AAGGCATCATGGTCGACCTCGGCCTGCTAGCGCTCCGCCTGGCGTTCGTCGGCGGACTCTACGCCGTACTGACCGCGGTCTACGGCGCGTGGGCGCGGCGTCCGGCATATGCCCGCTCGGCCCGGCACGCGGCGTACGCGGTTCACGCACTCGTCGCCGTCGCGGCGGCCGTGCTCTGGCACGCGCTCCTCACGGCCAACTTCTCGCTCGAGTACGTCGCGTCGTACGCGTCCTCGACGCTCTCGCTGCCCTATCGGATCGCGGCCCTGTGGGGCGGTCAGGCGGGATCGTTGCTCTTCTGGGTGCTCATCCTGACGACGATGAGCACGGTGGTGCATCTCCAGAATCGCGACCGCAACGCCGCGCTCATGCCGTACGTCACGGCCACGTTGATGACGATCGCCGTGTTCTTCCTGGCGCTCCTCGTTTTCGTCACGAGCCCGTTCGAGCGGCTGCCGGTGCCGGCGGCCGAGGGCGCCGACCTGAACCCGCTCCTGCAGAACTACTGGATGCTCATCCATCCGCCGTCGTTGTATCTCGGGTACGTCGGTTGCTCGGTGCCGTTCGCCTTCGCGATCGCGGCGCTCGTGACGGGACGGCTCGGCGACGTGTGGATCAGGACCACGCGCCGGTGGACGCTCTTCGCGTGGTTCTTCCTCACGCTCGGCAACATGCTCGGTGCGCGGTGGGCGTACGAAGAGCTCGGTTGGGGCGGGTATTGGGCATGGGATCCCGTGGAGAACGCGGCGTTCATGCCATGGCTCTCGTGCACCGCGTTCCTGCACTCGGTGATGATCCAGGAAAAGAAGAACATGCTGAAGATGTGGAACATGGTGCTCGTGCTCCTCACCTTCTGCCTCACGATCTTCGGCACGTTCCTCACGCGCAGCGGCGTCGTCTCGTCGGTGCACTCGTTCACGCAATCGGGTCTCGGGCCGTTCTTCGTCGCGTTCCTGCTGGGCGTCATCGTGGTCGTGAGCGGACTCGTGATCTGGCGCCGCCCGCTGCTCCGCGGCGAGAACGAGATCGACTCGTTCCTGTCGCGCGAGGCGTCCTTCCTCTTCAACAATCTCCTGCTCGTCGGGATCGCCTTCGCGACCTTCTGGGGCACGATCTTTCCCGTGATCTCGGAGGCCGTGCGCGGCATCAAGATCACGGTCGGGCCCCCCTTCTTCAACAAGGTGAACGCGCCCCTCGGGCTCGCGCTCCTCTTCATGACCGGGGTCGGACCGGTCATCGCGTGGCGCCGCGCGAGCGCCCGCAAGCTGCGCCGGAGCTTCGCGGCTCCGCTCGGCGTCGGATTCGTCACGGGCGCGGTGATCTTCGCCGCCGGATGGCGCAACTACTACGCCGTCGTGTGCTTTTCGCTGGCGGCTTTCGTGCTGGCGACGATCCTCATGGAGTTCTATCGCGGGACGCGAGCGCGCCAGGCGTTGATGGGCGAGCCCGCGCCGCGGGCGCTCGCGAACCTGGTCGGGAAGAACCGCCGACGCTACGGCGGCTACGTGATCCACGTCGGCGTCGTGATGGTGTTCATCGGTGTCGCGGCGTCGTCGGCGTTCCGGCTCGAGGAGCAGGAGACGATCCGCAAGGGCGACGTCGTGCAGGTGGGGTCGTTCACGCTGACGTACAAGGACATCCACTTCACGGACGATCCCCACTATTCCTCGATGCTGGCGGAGATCGCGGTCGCCAAGGACGGCGCGCCGGTCGGGACGCTCTTCCCGGAGAAGCGCTTCTACAAGAAGCAGCAGCAACCGACGACGGAGGTCGCCCTTCGCAGTACGCTCGTGGAGGATCTCTATCTCGTGCTCGGCAGCTACGACGAGGCGACCGGGCTCATGACGATGATCGTCTTCGTCAATCCGCTGGTGAACTGGTTGTGGATCGGGGGCCTGGTCATGGTCCTCGGCACCGTCATCGTGATGTCGCCGACGGCCGCTGAGCGGCGCGCGCTTGCGGCGGCGCTCGCGGTCGAGGATCGCGGCCTCGAGGCCGCGCTGCGGTGAAGAACGCCACGCAAACCGAGATCGAGGAGGCACTGACCTGCCAGTGCGGTTGCGGGCTCACCGTGCACAGCTGCAACCACGTGCAATGCCCGTCCGGCATTCCGCTGAAGCGGGAGATCGCGGCGCAGCTCGGCGAAGGAAGGACGCGCGCCGAGGTGCTGGCGTACTTCTCCACGAAGTACGGCGAGAAGATCCTCTCGGCGCCGACCACGACGGGCTTCAATCTCGTCGCGTGGGTCACGCCGTTCGCGGCGGTGCTGGTCGCCGGGGCCGTGATCGTGGTCGTGTCGCGGCGATGGCGGCGACCGCCGACCGTGCCTCCGCCCTCCAGGCCGGCGCCGATCGACGAGGCGCGCCGCGCGCGCCTCGAGGCCGAGCTCGGCCGGTTCGACGCGTGAGCCGACGGCCGTGAGCGCGTTGGTCTACCTCGTCGGACTGGTCGTGATCGCGAGCGTCGCGGCGGCGATCGCCTGGCCGCTGCTGCGTCCTTCCGTTGCGGGTTCGGCGGGGCCCGTCGGCGATCCCGAGCGCTATCGGTGGGAGAAGGAGAAGGAGCTCGCGTACGCCGCCATCAAGGAGGCGGACTTCGACCTGCAGATGGGAAAGCTCTCGACCGAGGACCACGCGGCGATACGCGACACGTACGAGGCCCGCGCGCTCGCGGCCCTCGCGGCGCTCGAGAGGTTCGGGTGACCGATGCCGATCGTGCCGCGGTGATCGCCGCGGATGCCGTCGGCAAGGCGTTCGGTCGGACCGTCGTGCTGCGCGACGTGACCCTTCGGATCGACGCGGGCGACGCGGTCGCGGTCTTCGGACCGAACGGCGCGGGAAAGAGCACCATGCTCCGCCTGTTCGCCGGCCTCATGGCGCCCACGAGCGGGAGGCTGCGGGTGTTCGACGTGACGGGTCCGGATCCGGCCGTACGGCGTCGGGTCGGCCTGGTCGCCCACCAGAGCTTCCTCTATCCGGACCTCACGGCGCGGGAGAACCTGCGCTTCTACGCCCGCATGTTCGGGCTCGGCGATGCGGACGAGCGCGTCCGGATCTGGCTCGAGCGCGTGGCGCTCACGGAGGCGGGTGCGCGGCCGGTCCGACTCTTCTCGCGCGGCATGGAGCAGCGGCTCGCGCTCGCGCGCGCGCTCATCCACGATCCGGATCTCGTGATCCTCGACGAGCCGTGGACCGGACTCGACGCCGCGGCCGCGGACTGGCTCGCCGACCTGCTCCGCGAGCTCCGCGATCGCGGCCGCACCATCGTGGTCGCCACGCACGACTTCCGGCGCGGCGTCGACGTCGCGACGCGCGTGTTGATCGTGCACCGGGGACGGGTCGCGTGGGACGGTCCGGTCCCGACCGTGGCCGCGCTCGACGGGGTCTATCGGCAGGTGACGGGGGCGGTCGCCGCATGAGCGCCGCATGGCGGATCCTGCACAAGGATCTCGTACTCGAGCTTCGGACGCGCGAGGCGCTTTCCGGTCTCGTGGTCCTCATGCTGCTCGTGCTGCTGACGTTCACCTTCGCGATGGATCCCGAAGGCGCGGCCAACGCCGCTCCCGCCGTTCAGTGGGTGACGTTCGTCTTCGCCGGCCTCATGGCGATCCAGCGCGCGTTCCTCCTCGAGCGCGAGAACGGCGCGTGGTACGGCCTCCTGCTCTGTCCCATCGACCGCGGCGCCATCTTCGTCGCGAAGATGGCGAGCAACGTGATCGTGCTCGGCCTCGCGCAGGTCGTGCTGATGGCCTTGCTGGCCTTGCTGCTCGGCGCGTCGGTCCTCGCGGCGCCCGCCGCCGTGCTCTTCGTGAACCTTCTCGGGCTCATCGGCTTCGCGGCGCTCGCGACGTTGTTCGCGGCGATCTCGGTGCGTCTGCGGGCACGCGAGATGATGCTGCCGCTCTTGGTGTTGCCGCTCCTGGTCCCGCTCGTGATCTGCGCCGTGGAGGCGAGCCGCGTCGTCATGAGCGGCGGCAGCCTCGCGAGTGCCGGCGCGTGGCTCCGCGTGCTCGCGGCCTTCGACGTCATCTTCAGCGTCGCCGGATGGATGGTCTTCGAACATGTGGTGCAGGAATGAGCGCGCCAGCTTCCTCCGTGCCGGTCGTCGATCGCGTGCTGCCGATCGCCAGCACGCTCGCCATGCTGGCGGCGCTCTGGTGCGTCTTCGTGTACGTGCCGAACGAGCGCATGCAGGGCGCCGTGCAGCGCATCTTCTACTTCCACGTGAACTCGGCGTGGGCTGCCTTCCTCGGCTTCTTCGTGGCCGCGGGCGCGAGCGGTCTCTTTCTGTGGCGAGGCCGCCTCGAGCACGACCGGGTGGCGGTGGCGGCGGTCGAGGTCGGCATGCTGTTCTGTACGATGGTCCTCGTCACCGGTCCGATCTGGGCGCGGCCGATCTGGGGCGCGTGGTGGACCTGGGATCCGCGACTCACGATGACGGTCATTCTGTGGACGATCTACGCCGTGTATCTGGTGCTGCGATCGAGTGCCCGCGAGGATCCGCAGATCGCGCGCTATGCCGCCGTGCTCGCGGTGGTCGGGGTGCTCGACGTGCCGCTCATCCAGGTCTCCGTGCGTCTGTGGCGCGGCATGCACCCGTCGGTGATCTCCGCGCCCGCGAACAAGGGTGGTCTCGAGGATCCACGCATGGTGGTCGCGCTGCTGGTCACGATGGTCGCGTTCATGTTGCTGTTCGTGTGGCTTCTGCGGCTGCGCTGCGAGGGCCTGCGCTTGCGCGACGAGTTGCACGATCTGGAGGATCGCGTGGAGGAGGTCGCCCGATGAGCGCTACGGATCGGTTCTGGTTCCTGTTCGCCGCCTACGGCGCGATCTGGATCCTGCTGGCGGTGTTCCTGATGCACCTCGGCCGCCGCCATCGGGCGCTCGAACGGGAGTTGCGGGACCTCGAGTCCCGGGTGCCCCCACGATCCGCGCTCTGACGAGTTCCCGCCGCGGTCCCGACGGACCGCATGCGACGAAATCGGCGACCGTTACGCGAATGACAGTGCAAGCGCGTTGCCGGGTGCGCGCGCGCGCGCCCAGGGGGCGCGCGCGCCGACCTTCGTGAGGTTTCCCGGTGGTTTCGGATCGCGATTCCGAGGCGCGTTGCCAGGCCACTGGCATGTCGCTTGCTGAATACCGGCCGTGCGGCGCGTCGTGTCTCGAGGCCTCCGGTCGGCGGATGCCTCTCCGGACCAACCGACCGCGGTTGCCGAGCTCGAAGCCTCCGACCTCCAGGCCATCAATCACTGGCTCTGCGAGACACGCTGGCGCACCGGGCTGACCGTCGCGATCGCGATGCCGGCCATCGGATACCTCGGCGGGGTCGCGATGCGGTGGTTGCCCGTGACCCTCGTATGCGTCGCGACCGCCTGCCTCAGCCCGGTCTATCGGCGGATGATGGCGCGCGGCGCCGATCTCCGCGCGGTCGTCTACACCCAGCTGATCCTCGACACGATCGCGATCGCCGCCGGCCTCCTGCTGCTCGGGCCGACGGGGGTGCTCTTCGGCTACTTCTTCCTCATGACGATCGTTCCGGCCACGATGGTCTCGGCGCTCTGCGGCGTGGTGATCACGTCGTCCGCGGCCCTCGGGTACGGGCTCGTCGTCGCGCTCGGATCTCCGGCCGCGATCCGCGAGGTCCACGTGGGCACGCTGGTCGTCGTCGCGGTGTTCGTCTTCGCCGTCGTCGCCTCGCAGTGCTACTTCTACAAGCGGAACCTTCGCGACAAGAACCGGTGCCTCGCCGCGACCGGCGAGCGGCTGGCCGCGACGAACGTCGAGCTGACGGTCGCCGCGGAGACGGCGCTCGGTCTCTTTCAGGTGACTCGCGCGCTCGGAACGTCGCTCGACCTCGGCATCGTGATCGATCGCCTGCACGCGGTCGCGGCCGAACGCCTCAAGACGGATTGGTGCGCGACGATCCTCACGGATCCCAGCAGCCCCTCGGGATACTGTCTGATGGCGAGCCGCGGTCTCGGCGGGTCGCCGATCATCAACACGGCCTTCTGGGACTTCGGCGCCGTCGTGCTCGCCGAGGGCGTGGTGGAGATGCCGAACGCCGCGGAGGGCTCCGGAGCGCGCGCCGTTCGCGAGTGGAACGTCGCCTCGGGAATCTTCACGGGCATGCGCTGCGGCAATCGGACGGTCGGGATCTTCGCGACCGGAAGCCGGTCGACGCCCGGGGCGTTCTCGCCGCTGCAGCGCGAGCTGGTCGCCGGGATCGCGACCCAGGCGGCGTTTGCGATCGAGAACGCGACCTTGCATGCCCGGCAGCGCGAGGAAGCGGAGATCTCGGCGGCGCTCCTCCGCGTCTCCGAGCTGCTGAACGCGAACCCCGACGCCGACGACCGGCTCGAGCGCCTCACGGGGCTCACCTGCGACCTGGTCGGCTGCGAGTTCATCAACATCGTCCTCTGCGATCCGAAGCTGCAGACCTGCCGGGTGACGGCCGGCACGGATCGCGTCGCGCCGAGCATGCTCCTCGAGGTCAAGCAGATCGACTTCGAGCTGCGGGACTTTCCCGAGCTGACCCGCGCCGACCACCACGGCTGGTCGGAGATCGCGGGCACGGACACCGAGGTGTCCTGGATGCAGCGCTGGTCGCTGCGGTCGTGGGCCGCAGTTCCCCTGCGCCTGCGCGGCGAGATCATCGGATACCTGACGGCCGGCTCGCACACGCAGTCGGGGGCCTTCCACCCGAAGGCCCGCCGTCTCCTCGCCGGCATCGCGCAGCAGACCGTGACCGCGATCGAGAACGGTCGACTGCTCGCCAACCTGCGCGCCGCCAACAACCTGAAATCCGAGTTCATCGGCACGATGTCGCACGAGCTCCGCACGCCGTTGAACGCGATCATCGGCTACAACGAGCTCCTCTCGGACGGCGAGTTCGGACCGGTCGGGCCGGAGCAGCGGGAGGTCTGCTGCAAGGTCCTGCAGTACTCGCGGCAGCTCCTCGAGCTCATCCAGGCGACCCTGGACGTGAGCCGTATGGAATCGGGGGCGCTCCCCGTGACCCTCGAGCCGGTCGACGTCAGGCGCCTGCTCGCGGAGGTCGAGGCCGAGATCCCGGCGGCGTGGGTCAAGCCCGGGGTCGTCGTGTCGATCGAGCCGCCGGTGGGTGTCCCGATCGTGCAGAGCGATCATCCCAAGCTCAAGATGGTGGTGCGGAATCTGGTCCACAACGCTCTCAAGTTCACCGACGCGGGCTCGGTCACGGTCCGGTCGGCGGTCGACGCGGGTCACGACGCGCTGCTCATCGCGGTGGCCGACACCGGCATCGGGATCAGCCCCGAGGGGCAGGGCATCATCTTCGACATGTTCAGGCAGGTGGACGGGAGCGACCGTCGTCGACACGACGGCGTCGGGCTCGGCCTCTACATCGTCCGGCGGCTCACCGCGCTCCTCGGCGGGACGATCGGCGTCGAAAGCGAGGTCGGCAAGGGCTCGCGCTTCGAGATCCGGCTGCCGCTGCGACCGTGCGGCACGAGCTCGGCGGGCGCGCCGCCCCTCGAGAAGCTCTCGGCCTGACGCGCCGCGACGCGGAGTGCGTCGTCGGTCGCATCGCCGCGCGCGCGTGCAGGTCGTGATCGGCGGCCGCAGCTTGCGCGCGAGCGGGGAGCTGCGGTAGAGCGCCATACGCATCGCCGTCCGGCGGTGCGCCATTCTCGAAACGGACGCGTGGGGCAGCGCGCGCGCGGAGGAGGGACGTCATGGTGAAGCGCACGCAGCGGATGCTGGCGTGGCTGGTCCTCGCGGTGCTGATCGGAGTCGCCGGCCGCGCGGAGGCGACGCAAAAGTTCGGCCCGCTCGAGCTGTCGGGGAACGTGCAGTCGCAGCAACTCATCCGTCATCCCGACATCGACCAGTACTACTTCATCCAACAGCGCAACACGTTGCGAGTGCGCGTCGACTACGAATGGATGAAGCGGGGCGGCAAGTTCCTCGACCGCTACGACCTCTCCGACTGGATCGAGAGTTCGCACCTCTTCCTGCTGTACCGCGGCGTCTACGACAGCATCTACGATCTGACGCCCGGATTCACCGACGAGTTCGAGTTCACCGGCGAGAAGATCGACAAGCGCTATCAGCATCTCGACGACATGAATCATGGCTGGCGGAACGCCATGAAGTACGAGAACGACCTCCGCGAGGCGTACGTCGACATCAAGTTCCGCGGCAACTTCAGCTTACGGGCTGGCAAGCAGCAGGTCATCTGGGGCGAGTCCGACGGCTTTCGCCTCCTCGACCGCGCCAACGCCCTCGATCTGTCGTGGCACTTCTTCTACGAGCTGCCGCCCCCGGCCTTCGGTCTCGACGATCTGCGCATGCCGTTCTGGATGATCAAGGGTCTCTACGATTTCGGGAGTGTCGGCTCCTGGAGCAACGTGTTCGCCGAGGCCTACTGGAACCCGGGTGACTGGAGCCCGAGCAAGCTCAGCTTCCTGCCGAACCCCTGGGGCGTCCGGCTCGGCAATCCGCTCACCAATCCCCGGAGCGGCGCCTTCTACGCCGTCTTCTCGGGCATCGAGCGCCTCAACAACGGCACGAGCCTCCGCCAGGGCAACTACGACCGGAACCCGATCGACAACAGCCAGTTCGGCATCCGGTTCAACGGCGTGACCGGTCCGGATACGCCGATCCTGCCCGAAGGGCTCCAGATCCAGATCGGCTATCTCTACCAGCGTTTCGCCCCGAGCGGCGGTGCGACCAGCAGCGCGGCTCTCGCGCGCGGCATCCCGCCGACCGAGGCCGGTCAGATCCGCACCCAGGAGCTCGTGAGCCGCGGCACGCTGCCGGTGGAGTTCTACACGCCGTACATCCACACGATCGGCATCGCGGCCAACTACTTCGACGAATGGACCAAGATCGTGTGGCGTACGGAGCAGGCCTACGACTTCGGCATCCCGTTCTACTCGTGCGCGCACGACGCGGACCAGGTGAACCGGCGCCTGGACGCCGGTCAGCGCGCGTGTACGCGCGACACGACGTTCGCGCCGTTCCTGCCCGGCATCCGCAACCACGACGTGTGGTCGGGGCTGATCGCCTTCGATCGCCCGACGTGGATCCGCCCGCTCAACAAGAAGACGACCTTTTTCATCACCGGCCAGCTGTTCCACACCTACATGATCCAGAAGGCGAACAGCACGATCGGCGGTCTCGACCTTCCGACCAAGACGAAGACCATCGGCCAGGCGAAGCCGATTGCCTACCGCGACGACATCCACCGCTGGGAGATGCTGATGACGTTCGCGATCATCGGCTTCTACCGCGGCGGCAGCGTGGCGCCAGCCTTCATCTACCTGCTCGATCCGGTCAACAGCTACAGCCAGTCGGCCATCTGGGGGGTCGACTACTTCGTGACGCCGAACTTCGCCGTGAACCTCTCGCAACGGTTCATCATCAACCCCACGCGCGAGATCAACTTCGAGCCCTGGGGCCTCGCCGGCCTGAACCGCGGCCGCTCGGAGACCGGCATCCGCTTCAGCTACCAGTTCTGATCCGACGGCTCGCCGCGCGAGCGCGGCGACCGAAGCGAGGGCCTGCGGCGGACGAGCCGTGGGCCCTCGCCGTTTTCGGAGACGCTCGCTTCGGCGCGCGGGACGATCAGCCGTCCGCCCGCCCGCCTACGGCTTCTCGCCGATCAGGTAGGCCGCGCCCGCGGAGCCGACCGTTGCGCCGTGCAGCGTGTCGCGCGGCAGCATGAGGCGGTCGCCGGGATCCAGACGGTAGTCGTGCCCGTCGACGTGGAACGTGATGGAGCCGCGCACGCACCAGAGCGACTCGTGGTGGGCGTGTCGATGCGGGGTGTAGATGCGGCCCGGAGGGTCGCTCCACGCCACGACCTCGAAGCCGTCGGCGGCGAGCCGCGCGCGCAGCGCCGACTCGCGCGGCGGATCGCCGTCGCCCCAGGCGATGCGTTCGAGCCTCATCGCGTCGCTCTCGCGAGGCGACGCGGCCGGACGCCGTGGAACATGCACGCGGCGGCGGGCGCGCAGGACGTCATGGCCGCCGGACCGCGGCCTCGTCGCGCGCAGTCGCCTCGTCAGTCGGCATCGCGTTCATTTCCGTCCGGCGCACGCCTGTCGGGCGAGCAACCCCATGAGCGCCAGGAACGGAGCGACGGTCAGCACGGCTTCCGTCGTGGCGCCCCCGGACCCCGGCGCTCGAAGCGCCAGCGTGCTCGCGAGTCCGCCGACGGTGAGCGCCGCGACGCCGATCCCCATCAGGGCATCGCCGGCGATCAGACCCGAGGCGAACAGCACCGGGCGGTCCTCGAGCGGTCGCGAGTCCCGGGACAGGAAGGCACGGAGGAGGCCGCCGAGGATCAACGGGGCGGTGGTCGTGATCGGGAGGTAGATGCCGATCGCGAAGGCGAGCGGGATGACGCCGCAGGCCTCGGCTGCGAGCGCGATTCCCGCCCCGAGCGCCATGAGGGCCCAGGGGAGATTGCCGTCCATGACGCCGGTCACGAGGGTCGCCATCAGCTTGGCTTGCGGCGCGGGGAGGGCGGGTGAACCGAGGGTGTACGCCGCGTGCAGCAGCAACAGAACCGAGCCCGCGCGCAGCGCCGCCGCGACGACCCCGATCATCTGCCCGATCTGGAGGCGGTACGGAGTGGCGCCGAGCAAGGCTCCGGTCTTCAAGTCCTGCGCGAGGTCCCCGGCGAGCGCGATCGAGATCGCCACGAGGGCGCCGACCGTGATGCACGCGGTGACTCCGGCGGGACCGCGTTCGCCGAGCGCGGCGAGGCTGAGCGTGGTTCCGAGGAGCGCCGTGATCGTCATGCCCGACACCGGCTGCGAGGTCGTCCCGACGAGCCCCACGATGCGGCCGGAGACGACGACGAAGAAGAAGCTGAACCCTACGGCCAGGACGGTCGCGGGAAGCGACAGGTGGAACGCGGGGACCAGCCAGAAGGCGAGCGTGAGGGTCGCGACGCCGGCCGCCACGACGGACGTCGGAAGGTCGCGCTCGGTGCGCGCGACGCTCCGCACCGCCGCGCGGTTCGCGGGCCGCAGGCGGGCCAGCGCCGCGATCATCACCGGGACGGCGCGGACGACCGCGGACACGCCCCCGGCCGTCACGGCGCCGGCCCCCACGTAGCGGACGTAGCGGCTCCAGATGTCGGTCGCGGCGAGATCCCGGACGGTGGCGGGGATGCCGAGCCACGCCCCGACCCCGGGCCCGCCGATCGCGTCGAACCATGGCAAGAGAACGGTCCAGCCGAGCACCCCGCCCGCGAGCATCGTCGCCGCGATCCGCGGTCCGATGAGGAAGCCGACCCCGAGGAAGAGCGGAGACAGCTCCATGCCGAACGTCGCCTTGTGGAAGCGGTGCAGCGTGATGCCGACGCTGTCCCGCCAGAGCGAGCAGCCCCGCATCGCGAGCTGGTAGAGCGCGCCGAGCGCGATCCCGGCGAAGACCGGTCGGGCGGTCACGCCGCCGCGATCCCCCGCGATCAAGACCTGGGCACACGCCGTGCCCTCCGGAAACGGCAGGGTGCCGTGCTCTTCGATCGTCAGCGCGTGGCGGAAGGGGATCATCAACAGGATGCCGAGGATCCCGGCGCAGACCCCGATCAGGAATACCTCGAGCGCGCTCGGATGCAGCTCGAGGAAGATGAGGGCGGGGATCGTGAAGATGACCCCGGCGGCGAGGGATTCGCCGGTCGAGGCGATCGCGTGCACGACGTTGTTCTCGAGAACCGTACCGCGCCGCAGGATACCCCGGAGCACGGCCATCGAGAGGACCGCCGACGGGATCGAGGCCGAGACCGTGAGTCCGATCTTGAGGCCGAGATAGGCGTTCACCATTCCGAACGTGAGCGACAGTACGATCCCGAGAGCCACGGCGAGCGGGGTGAGCTCCGCGGGCTCGTCGTCGGCCCGCACGTAGGGCGTGAAGGTCGCGGAGGACTCGTCGCTCGGAGGGGACGTCATGGCTCAGACGCTCGGGCGGCGCGCGATGCTACGGCCCATGGCGCACGAACGCAACGGACATTGCGTCCGTGCACGTCGCGCGCCGCGATGCGCGTTGCAAGTGGATCACGATCGTGCGCGTGCGTTGCCGTGACGATCGTCGCGTGCTCCTCGGCGACGTTTCCGACTATCCACGCGACACGGAGGGGCGATATGGTGTCGCATGATGAATCTCGGCGCAAAGCAATCGTCGACCAGGAAGGCGCGCCGCGTTGTTCCCGGCGCCGAGCGGCGTCTGCGCTCGTCGTTTCCCGAGGTGTGGGCGTGGTACGAGCTGCTCGTCGCCGCGCGCACGACCGCCGAGAATGTCTGCAAGCACGAAGAGCCGCCGCGCCGCTCGTCCGCGCGCCGCTGAGGCATCGATCGTCGGGGTGCGCGCCCGTCGGGCACGGCCCACGCTCAACTCGCTCCGTCGTCGTCCTTCTGGAGCGCCACGCGCTTCTCGACGATGGTCATCGGGCCGCGATGCGAGACGAGCACGACGTCGGTCGGCAGCTCGGTGCCCTGCAGCTTCAGGATGACGCGCATCCGCTCCTCGGCTTCCCGGGACACGTCGCTCGTTCGCACGCCGCGCTTCTCGACGTCTTTCCGGACGGTGTACTCGCGGACTTCTTTCTCGAACTCCGCGTCCGACAGCCGGTAGAGCTGATCGCCGCTGCGGATCGCGATCCTGTTCGCGAGGCGGGTACGCTTGCTCGGATCGATCTCGCTCACGACCAGGGTGTCCTGCTCGCGCCGGATCTTCTGCGCGACCTCCTGCAGGAGATCCTCGTCCTCGGTGCGGGCGCGCTGGTGGGCCTGGGTGAGCATCAGGACCGTGAGCGGCAACACCAGGGTCACGAAGCTCGCGAGGGTGCCGAAGCCCATGCGTCGGTTGACCTCGAGGTGCCGCCCCAGGTCCGAGAGCACGAGATCCGAGCCGATCGGCAGCGCCACCGCGACCACGGCGACCGCGAGCACCATCGCGCCGTCGACATCGCCGCGGAGATGGCTCGAGAGGACGAAGAAGCTCGAGACGATCAACGCCGCGTACAGCGCGAGCACCCAGCGTTTGGGCGATTCGTCGTAGATCAGGGCGAGAGCACCCGCGGCCCCCACGATCGCGAGAAGGGGCCCCACGCTGTCGCCTTCGCCGTAGACGACGCCGCCGGCGAGCGCGAGCGAGACGGCGGTCGCCGCACCGAGCGCCACGCCCGCCCCGATCGTGATCCAGCCGGGCGTCAGCACGGGGACCTGCTTGCGCATGACGCGGAGTATACGGAGGGCATGGCCGGGTAACAATGCGCATCTGCGGCGGCGAGCCCGCAGACGCTACAGCGGACTACGATCGGCGCAGACGATGCGCCACGGCGCGATCGACGTAGCGCGCGAGCATGTCCGTTTCCAGATTGACCCGGTCCCCGGGCCGTTTCCGGCCGAGGGTGGTCGCCGCCGCCGTGTGCGGGATGACCGCCACGGTGAACGACCGGCGGCCGCAGTCGAAGACCGTGAGGCTCACGCCGTCGACCGCGATCGAGCCTTTCTCGACGAGAAACCGCGCGAACCCCCTCGGGAGAGAGAAGCGGTAGAGGGCGCTCCCGCCCTCGGGTTCGATCGCCTCGACGGTGCCGATCCCGTCGACGTGGCCGAACACGAAATGTCCACTCAGGCGATCCGAGAGGCGGAGGGAGCGCTCGAGGTTGACCGGATCGTCGCGGCGCAGTGCCCCGAGGGTGGTCCGGCGCAGGCTTTCGGCCGACACGAGGACCGTGAAGGTGGAGCCGCGGCGCGACGTCACGGTCATGCAGGCGCCGTTCACCGCGATGCTCTCCCCGAGCACGAGGCCGCGGAACCGGCTCGTGAGCGTCAACTCGGCGTCGCTCCGCGCCCGGCGAACGGCCGCCACGGTACCGACGCACTCGATGATACCGCTGAACACCCGTACGCCGCGCCGCGGTCAGTCCGAGCGTCCGAGAAAGCGCGACAACCAACCCGAGCTCTCGCGCTCGGAGAGCTTGGGGATCTCCCCCGAGTCGAGCCATACGCCGTGCCCTTGCGGACACTCGTCGAGCTCGACGTCGAGCTTGTGGCGTACGACGAGCGACTCGCCGCATTTCGGGCAGCGCATGCGCGCGAGCTCGCGGGCCGCCTGTTCTTCCTGGGCGCCGGTCTGGGCCTTCAGCTTCTGAAGCAACTCGCGGTCGCGATCCGCGAAGAACTTGTCCTCGCGCGCCTTTTCGACGTCGCGCAGCTTGTCGCCGAAGCGATCTTTTTCATCGTCTGGCATCATCGGCCTCCATGGGCGTCATGGACTGCGGTTCGTGGGGGTTCGATCGCCGCCAGCCGACGCGCCTTTCGACGTACTCGAGCAGCGCCTTGCAGTGACGATTCTCCGAGGACAGCAACGTCAGACCTCCGAGCAAGAAGGGGATCTGAGGCATGACCGGCAGCATCAATCCGATGACGCCGAGGATCAGGAGCAGGACCCCGAGCGAGATCTTTCCAGCCCTCCAGATGTGTCGCGTCATCGCTCCGTCACGTCCCGTCGATTGTAGCGGCCGATGCCGCGGATCGTCAATTACGGCGCCACCTTGTGCGCCACTTTGGCGGATTGCGCCGCTGCGGGGGTGAGGTCCCGCCGGCGGGTGGCGCGTGCTCTTGCGGTGCGTCGATCGATGATTACCTCTGAGGGCCATGAACGTCGAACGGCTCACGCAAAAGTCGCAAGAGGCCCTCCGCGACGCACAGACCCTGGCGGTTCGTCGGAACCATCAAGGTGTGGACGTCGAGCATCTCCTCGCGGCGTTGCTCGCCCAACCCGAGGGGGTCGCCTCCGTCCTCCTCGAACGCGCGGGCGCGCCGGTCGGCGATCTCCGCGAGCGCGTCGAACGCGAGCTCGCCCGCATCCCCCAGGTGACGGGGCAGGGATCCGGCGGAACGCCGTATCTCACGCAACGTCTCGCCAAGCTCCTGGCGCAGGCCGAGACGGAGGCCGCGAACCTGAAGGACGAGTATGTGAGCGTCGAGCACCTGGTGCTCGCCATGCTCGACGAGTCGGGGGCCGCGGGACGAACGCTGAAGCACGTCGGCCTTACCCGCGACAAGCTGATGGAGGCGCTCCGCAGCGTGCGCGGCAACCAGCGCGTGACGAGCCAGGATCCCGAGTCGACCTATCAGTCGCTCGAGAAGTTCGGCCGTGATCTCACGGCGCTCGCCGGCCAAGGCAAGCTCGATCCGGTGATCGGTCGCGACGAGGAGGTGCGTCGGGTCGTGCAGGTGCTGTCGCGTCGCACCAAGAACAACCCCGTCCTGATCGGCGAGCCGGGTGTGGGGAAGACCGCGATCGTCGAGGGCCTCGCCCAGCGCATCGTGCGCGGCGACGTTCCCGAAGGTCTCAAGAACAAGCGCGTGATCACCCTCGATATGGGCGCGCTCGTCGCCGGGGCCAAGTATCGCGGCGAGTTCGAGGAGCGGCTGAAGGCCGTCCTCAAGGAGGTCCAGGCCGCCGAGGGCGAGGTGATCCTCTTCATCGACGAGCTGCACACGGTGGTCGGCGCGGGGGCGGCCGAGGGGGCGATGGACGCGAGCAACCTCCTGAAGCCGGCCCTGGCCCGCGGCGAGCTCCATTGCATCGGCGCGACCACCCTCAACGAGTACCGCAAGCACATCGAGAAGGACGCCGCGCTCGAGCGGCGGTTCCAGCCGGTGCTGGTCGACCAACCGAGCGTCGAGGAGACCATCTCCATCCTGCGCGGATTGCGGGAGCGCTATGAGCTGCACCACGGCGTACGCATCAAGGACGCCGCCCTGGTGACGGCGGCCGTCCTCTCGGACCGCTACATCAGCGACCGCTTCCTGCCGGACAAGGCGATCGACCTCGTCGACGAGGCCGCGGCGAAGCTCCGGACCGAGATCGACTCGCTGCCCGCCGAACTCGACGAGGTGTCGCGACGCGTGATGCAATTGGAGATCGAGCGCGAGGCTCTGCGCAAGGAGACCGACCGCGCCTCGAAGGAGCGGCTCGAGCGGCTCGAGAAGGAGCTCGCGGATCTGCGGACCGAGAGCGACCGCTTGCGGGCGCAGTGGGAGCGCGAGAAGGGCGGAGTCGCACGCCATCGTCAGCTGCGCGAGCAGATCGAGGCGACGCGTGTCGAGATCGAGAAGGCCGAGCGGGCCTACGACCTCAACAAGGTGGCCGAGCTCAAGTACGGAAAGCTCGCGGGCCTCGAGCGGGAGCTCGCCGCCGAAGAGCAGGTCCTGGAGCAGGCCAAGGAGCAGCCCTCGGGGTCGCGCCTGCTCAAGGAGGAGGTGGACGAGGAGGACATCGCCGAGGTGGTGGCGCGCTGGACGCACATTCCGGTCGCGAAGCTCATGCAGGGCGAGGTCGAGAAGCTCCTCGGGCTCGAGGCGCATCTCCACGAGCGCGTCGTCGGTCAGGACGAGGCGGTACGCGCCGTCGCGGACGCCGTCGTCCGCGCTCGCTCGGGCCTCAAGGATCCGAACCGGCCGATCGGATCGTTCATCTTCCTCGGTCCGACCGGCGTCGGGAAGACCGAGCTCGCCCGCGCGCTGGCGGAGTTCCTGTTCGACGACGAGCACGCGATGATCCGCATCGACATGTCCGAGTACATGGAGAAGCACACGGTTGCTCGGCTGATCGGTGCGCCTCCGGGCTACGTCGGCTACGACGAGGGCGGTCAGCTCACGGAGGCGGTGCGCCGTCGTCCGTACTGCGTGATCCTCTTCGACGAGATCGAGAAGGCGCACGGCGACGTCTTCAACGTGATGCTGCAGATCCTGGACGACGGCCGCCTCACGGACGGCCACGGCCGGACGGTCGACTTCAAGAACAGCGTCGTCATCATGACGAGCAACATCGGAAGCCCCGTCATCCTCGGCTACCGTGGCGGCGCGGATCCCGAGGCCTACGAGGCGATGAAGCGCGAGGTTCTCGAGGCCCTGCGGGGCCACTTCCGGCCCGAGTTCCTGAATCGCGTCGACGAGATCGTCGTGTTCCACGGCCTGTCGCGGGAGCAGCTCGCGATCATCGTCGAGATCCAGCTCGGTCGGCTGCGGCAACGGCTGGTCGAGCGGAAGGTCACGCTCGAGCTCACCGAGGCGGCCCGGCAGCATTTTGCGAACGCGGGATACGATCCGGTCTACGGGGCGCGTCCCCTCAAGCGTCTGCTGCAGCGGGAGATCGAGACGACCCTCGCGCGCAAGATCCTGGCGGGCGAGGTGAGCGAGGGGTCGCGCGTCGTCGTGGACGCGACGCCGGGGGGCGAGCTTTCGTTCTCCGCCGTCGCGGCACCGGGAGCGGAGTGACCGGGCGGTCGCGTTCCGCGACCCTTGCGCGCGGAGGTCGGGTTTCGTAGCGTTGCGCCGCTCGGTCTCCGTATGGACACGCGCCAGAAGATTCTCTCCTCGGCTACCAGGCTCTTCTCGACACAAGGTTACGCGACGACGTCGCTCGCGCAGGTCGCCAAGGAAGCGCACGTCTCGAAAGCGCTCATCTTCTGGCATTTCGCGAGCAAGGAAGACCTGTTCCGCACCGCGCTCACCGAGTCCCTCGCGCCGTACTCGATCGACGTGCTCGAGGCGCTCTCCGGTCTCGGCGAGTTCGAGCAGATCGGCAAGCTGATCGACGTCTACTTCGAATTCGTCAGCCAGAACGTCTACTCGGTGCGGTTCCTGCTCTCGCTCGTCGTGCGGGAGGAGAAGAACCTCGACGACGTCCTCGATCGCACGACCGAGCTTTTCCGCATCTATCGCAATCTTCTCGCCGATATCCTGCGGACGGGCCGGGAGAAGGGCGTGTTCCGCGCTACCGTTGTTCCCGAGGCGGATGCGACGCTGATCATGGCGACCCTGAACGGCATCCTCGTCCAGGGATTCGCCGCGAGCAGCCTGCAGGCGGACTCCAAGCCTCTACTGGAGCACATGAAGACCGGTCTCGCCGAACGGTTGCTCGTGCGAACCGCGTAATTTGCAAAGCAATTTTCTTTCACATATGGCAGCCGCCGGAATGCGCGACTGGGTGCGTACCGTCGCCGAGAAGGCCGAGCGCAAGATGGCGTCGAACGGCCGGGTCGGCCGTCGCGTCAACCGCGAGAAGGATCTCTTCACGCTCCGCGCGCGGCATGTGAAGCAGCTGTTCGCGGACGTCGAAGGGCTCGCGAGCGCCGTCAACAAGGAGCTCGCCGAGCAGGCGATCAAGCTGCATCGCGCGCTCAACCCGAAGAACCTCGGAGGCATCGAGGTGCCCGACGGGGCGCGGCTGGCGCTCGAGTTTCTGGAGCGCCGGTTGGAAGTCGTCGTGCAGCCGCTCGCCTCGATCGGGGGAAAGCCGGCACCGCTCGGACCGCTCGCGACGGCGTCGGTCATCCAATACGACCGCTCCGATCCGTCCGCGGCCGATTGGTTCGATCTGTCGCTGCGTGAAGATGGCGCGTGGCTGCGCAAATCCCCCGACGGCGGCGGGGGTGCGCCGCTCACCGAGAAGGACGTCCAACAGCTGATCGAGTGGCTGGTCAGCTAGCGACTCGAGGCTAGTTCAGCTGCAGGCGAATCGCCGCGAGCGCGCCCTGCGCGAAGCGGGACGTCGCGTCGAGCTCGAGCGCGCGCTCGAACTCGGCGATCGCTCGATTGAGCATGCCCTTGGCCCAGTAGATCCGTCCGAGGTTGCAGTGCGGATAGTGACGCGCCTCGTAGCGCCTCGCGTGCACCGCCTTGTCGAGCCAGGGGATCGCATCGTCGAGCTTCCCCTGTTTCAGCAGGTACGACCCGATGTCGTTGTAGGGGTTCCCGAAGTCCGGATCGACCGCGATCGCCTTCTTGCACTCCGCGATCGCGTCCTCGAGTCGGTCGAGGAAGCTCAACGCCCAGCCGAGGAACGTGTGAGCCTCGGCAGTCGGTCGGCTCGCGATCGATTCCTGGTAGCGGCCGATCGCAGCCTCGAGGTCGCCCGCCATGTGCAGGCGGTACGCTTCGACGAAGAGCTGGTGCGCGCGGCGGAGGCGGTCGGAGGATTCCTCGCTCATGATCGGCCGGTCGCCTGAAGCCAGAACGACACGCCGCAATAATACGCCGGGTAGGCGAGGCTCGCCCAGAGCAGAAGTGCCGGCGCATCGGGCAACGTCCAGATCGCGTAGAGCATGATCAAGCCCCACACCGCGCCGAGGCCGATCGACGAGCGCCGAAACCGGGAGGCCCGCGACGGATAGAGGAACTTGAGGGGCGCGAACACGAGCGCGGCCAGTCCGACGATCCAGAGTGCCGTCGCCTCCGGGGAGACGCGCAGCCCGTAGGCGTAGAGCGCGACGACGTTCCAGTACGAGGGAAAGCCGCGGAAGTAGTGGTCCTCGGTCTTCGCGTCGCTACGGCAAAACCCATACGCACTCGCGAGGAGCGGCGCGGCCGCGACCCAATGGGCGTAGGGTGCGGGGAAGAAGCCGCCGAGGTACAGCATGACGATCGGCACCAGGACGTAGGTCAAATAGTCGACGATGTCGTCGAGCCGGGCGCCGTCGTAATAGGGCAGCACCCGTTTCACGCCGACCGCGCGTGCGAGGGCGCCGTCGGTGCAATCGATCGCGAGGGCCACCGCGAGCCAACGGAACACGTCGGGAAAGCGCTGCTCGGCCGCGGCCGCGAGCGCCAGGTACGCGATCACCGCCCCGCTCGCCGTATAGGCGTGGACACCCCACGCGGCCGTGCGACGCAGGGCGCTTGGCGGGGCTTCCGCGTCGAGGACCGTCATGGCGTCGCGATTCGTCCGGCGGTGGTCGCGCGGAGGAACGCGCGGCTCGCGCGGCGGCTCGGTCATGCTGGCCGCACGGTGCTCAGCGCTGGCCTTCGACGATCATGGCGATCGCTTCGCCGCCGCCGAGGCAGAGCGTCGCGAGCCCGAAACGGGCATGACGCTCGTCGAGCGCGCCGAGCAGCGTCGCCAGCACGCGCGCGCCGCTCGCGCCGATCGGATGCCCGAGGGCGATCGCGCCGCCGTGGACGTTGACGGCCGCGGGGTCGAGATCGAGCGCGCGGATGGCGGCGAGCGCGACGACCGCGAACGCTTCGTTGATCTCGAAGAGGTCGATGTCCGAAAGGCGAAGGCCCGCACGATCGACGACCTTGCGGATGGCGTCGACGGGTGCGATCGGGAACTCGGCGGGCGCGCGCCCCGCGACCGCCGTCGCGACGATGCGGGCACGCGCTCGGCCACCGTAGCGGGCCGCTGCCGACTCGCTCGCGACCACGAGGGCGGCCGCGCCGTCGGCGAGCGTCGACGCGTTCGCGGCGGTGATCGTCCCGTCTCTCGCGAAGCTCGGGCGGAGGCTCGCGATGCGGTCGAAGGCGACGCGGCTCGGCTCCTCGTCCTCGCGGACGGAGACCGGCCCGCCGCGACCCGGCACCTCGACCGGGACGATCTCGTCGGCGAACGCGCCGGCGGCGACCGCGGCTTGCGCCCGTCGGTAGCTCTCGACCGCGTAGCCGTCCTGGGCTTCGCGGTCGATGGCTCGATCGCGGGCGCACCCCTCCGCCGCGCTCCCCATGTGGAAGTCGTTGTACGGATCCCACAGACCGTCGAGGATCATCGCGTCGAGGAGCGCCCCGTGGCCGAGACGCTGGCCGTCGCGCGCCCGCGGAACGAGGTAGGGCGCGCGCGACATGCTCTCCATGCCGCCGGCCGCGACGACGTCGGCTTCGCCGAGGCGGATCGACTGCGCCGCCAGCGCCACCGCCATCAGGCCCGAGCCGCATACCTTGTTCACGGTGAGCGCTCCATGGCCGCGCGGCAGCCCGGCACCGAGGCCGGCTTGTCGCGCCGGCGCCTGTCCGAGGCCGGCCGCGATCACGTTGCCCATGATCACCTGCTCGACGTCCTCGGGCGGAACCTGCGCGCGCTCGACGGCCGCACGGAGGACGACGGCGCCGAGTTCGGGGGCGGTACGTTGTGAGAGCGTGCCGCGGAAACCTCCGATCGGCGTTCGCACGGCGCTCAGTAGGTAGGCGTCACCCATGGACGATGCTCGCGAGCGCCGCGAATTGTCGCAACTTCGTCTTCCAGCATCAACCTCGCGCGCGCATCAGCGCGCGCGCGGAGCTCGCGGGGCGAAGAAATAGAGGTCGCCTGCCGAACGCAGGCGCCCGGCGATCGCCGCCGCGTCGGTGGCGTCGCCGAAATAGACGTCGACGCGGCCGGCGCCGCGGATTGCGGCGCCGGCGTCCTGGTTCAGGACCAACCGGGACAAGGCGACGCCCGGCCCCGCTTCGGGGACGGAGATGAAGGCGAGCGCGCCCGGCGGGAAGACCATCGGGTCGGTGGCGATCGTGCGGCCGGTCGTGACCGGGACACCGAGACTCCCGAGCGGCGGCCCGTCGAGCGTGCGGAAGAAGACGTAGCGCGCGTTCGTCTGGAGCAGTCTCGCCTCCTCCTCGGGGTGGATGCGGAGCCATTCGCGGATGCCCGCCATGGACGCTTGATCGAGCGTGAGCTCGCCGCGGTCGACCAGGACGCGTCCGATGCTCGTGTACGGCCGACCGTTCGAGGCCGCGAAGCCGATCGTGCGACGGGTCCCGTCGGGGAAGACGAGCACCCCCGATCCCTGGATCTGGAGGAAGAAGAGCCCGACCGGGTCGTCGATCCACGCCAGCACGGATCCGCCGCGGGCGGCGCCGGCGTCGATCTCGGCGCGCGTGAAATAGGGCGCGAGCGCCCCGCCGACGACGCGGCCGACGACCTGCTCGCGACAGGCGCACGGGGCCCCGAAGTCGGCGAGCGACGCCGTCACGAGATCCGAGGGGCGTCCGAGCACCGGTACGCGGAAGCGCGCGTCGCGAGTCGCGCGCGCCGGCAGGATCGGGAGGTAGTAGCCGGTGAAGGTCACGCCGCCGGGCGGCGCCACCCGGTAGACGTCGAATCGCCGTCCGAGCTCGACGGCGAGCTCGGCGGCCGAGGGCGCGCGGGTCAAGAGCTCGGCGACGCCTTCCAACGCGGCGCGCATCTCCCCGGCGGTGTAGGTCGTCGGCCCGAAGGCGAGCGGACGGTCCGCCGGCAGGCGGGCGAAGTAGCGGACGCTTTCTCCGACCGCCGCCGCGAGGCTCGCCCGATCCCCGTCGTCCACGAAGGCCGGGGCCGCCGCAAGGCGGCGAAGCGACGCGCCCGGAGCGCGCCCGGTCGGCCCGCAGGCGGCGACGCTCAACAGCAGCACGGTCGCGACCCACGGGACGACCCGCTGCACGCGCGTTGACAGCGAGAAAACATCCATGTCAACTTCCCCGTGGTTGCGCGCCTCTACGGGCACCGTCGGCGCGCGGGATGGTGTGCGGAGAGCAGGGCGGGCGCCCTGCGGGTGAGGAGGGGAAGATGAGTCCCGGCGTTCGCAGCTTCATGCTCGGGTTCGTGTTCGGCATCGTCGCGTGTATGGGATTCATCACGTACTACGGCGACCGCGGCGGCGATTGGCTGATCGAGATGGGTCGCAAGATGAAGACCGTCGCCCAGGGCGACGGTGCGCGATACGAGACCCGCCCCGTTCAGACCTACTGAGCCCCGGCTCCGACTACGCCGCTCCGTAGACCCGGTCGGCGGCCGCCAGAGCGACCCCGGCATCGCACCCGAATCCGTGTCGGGGCAGCACGCGTCCGAGAGCGGTCAGCAACCGCCGCACGCTCGCGTCGGTGCTCGACTCGCCCATGAGGCCGATGCGCCAGGTCTGGCCCTTCAGCGGACCGAGCCCGCCGCCGATCTCGATGCGATCCTCCTCGAGCAGCGCGCGGCGCACGGCCGCGTCGTCGACGCCGGCCGGAATGCGGACGCTGCTCAACATCCAGAGCCGCCGCTCCGGCGCGACCGCCATCGCGAGGCCGAGCGCTTCGAGACCGGCCACCAGCGCCTCGTGGTTGCGGCGGTGGCGCGCGAAGCGCGCGTCGAGCCCTTCCTCCAGCACGACGCGCAGTGCTTCGTAGAGCGCGTAGTTCATGCTGATGGGCGCCGTGTGATGGTACACGCGCTCCTCGCCCCAGTATTTCTCGAGCATCGTGAGGTCGAGGTACCAGCTCTGGACCTTGTGCGTGCGGGCGCGCAGGCGCTCGACGGCGCGCGGGCCGAACGTGACCGGTGAGAGTCCCGGCGGGCAGCTCAGGCACTTCTGCGTGCCCGAGTAGGCCGCATCGACTCCCATCCGGTCGACGTCGACGGGGCATCCGCCGAGCGACGTCACGCAGTCGATCACGAACAGCGCGCCGTGCTCGTGCGCGAGCCGGCTCGCCTCTTCCAGCGGCTGCCATGCGCCGGTCGACGTCTCGGCGTGCACGAGGACCAAGAGCCGCGGCTTTCTCGCGCGGCCGAGCGCCGCCGCGATCGTCCCGGCCGGCACGACCTCGCCCCAGGGAGCCTCCGCGCGCACGACGGTCGCGCCCGCGCGCTCCGCGACGTCGGTGAGGCGCGTGCCGAACACGCCGTTCACGCCGACCACGACCTCGTCGCCGGGCTCGACCAGGTTCACGATCGCCGCTTCGAGCCCGGCGCTGCCGGTTCCCGAGATCGGGATCGTGAGCCCGTTCGTCGTGCCGAAGACCTCGCGCAGCATGCGCTTGGTCTCGTCCATGAGGGCCACGAACGCCGGGTCGAGGTGGCCGACAAGCGGTAGGCCGAGGGCGGCCAGGACGCGCGGATGGACCTGGCTCGGACCAGGGCCGAGCAGCAAGCGCTCGGGCGGCGGAAAGACCTTGGAGGGCGGGATGAGGGACATCATGGACCTCGTGGGGCGTCGCGACTCGCGCGCGCCGGGCGGCACGTTCGGTGCTTATTGTGGTATCGTCGCGTGGTGTCAACGTCGATCGCGCCATCGCCCGTGTTGGCGCGGGAGCTCGCCGCGATCGTGGGCCCCGAGGGCGTGGTCGCCGACCTCGCGGCGCGAACCGTCTACGAGTGCGATGGATACACCCTCGCGCGCGCCGTTCCGGATCTCGTCGTGCTCCCGCGGTCGACCGACGAGACCGCGCGCGTGCTGCGGGCTGCGTGGCGGGCGGGCGTGCCGTTCGTGCCGCGCGGCGCGGGCACCGGGCTCTCGGGGGGATGCCTCGCGGCTCCGGCGCGGCTCGTCGTCTGCACGAGCCGGATGCGGACCGTCCGCGCGATCGACGTCCCGAACCGGCGCATGACCGTGGAGGCCGGCGTCGTGAACGCGGAGGTGTCGCGCGCCGTGCGGGAGGCCGGTCTGTACTACGCGCCCGATCCGTCGAGCCAGAACGCGTGTACGATCGGGGGCAACGTCGCCGAGAACTCGGGCGGACCACACACCTTGAAGTACGGCGTGACGACCAATCACGTCCTGGCCGTGGAGCTCGTGCTGCCGGACGGCGAGGTCGTGCCGCTCGGCGACGGCGTCGACGACGGCCTCGGCTACGACCTGACCGGCGTCGTGTGCGGCGCCGAGGGTACGATGGGGATCGTGACGGCGGCGACGCTGCGGTTGATGCCGCTGCCGGAGTCCGTCGTGACGATGCTCGCGGTCTTCGCGACGGTGGCCGAAGCGACCGCGACGGTGTCGGCGATCATCGCGGCCGGCATCGTTCCCGCCGCCCTCGAGATGATGGACCGGACGATCGTCGCGGCCGTAGAAGCGGCCTTTCGCGTCGGGTTTCCGACCGATGCCGGAGCCGTGCTCATCATCGAGATCGACGGCGACGCCGCCGGGCTCCCCGCGGCGGCGGAGCGGATCGAGGGTCTCTGCCGCCGACACGGCGCGCGCGAGGTCCGGCGGGCGGCCGGCGAAGCGGAGCGCGCCGTCCTCTGGAAGAGCCGCAAGCGCGCGTTCGGCGCGGTCGGTCGCTTGTCCCCGAGCTATTGCACGCAGGACGGCGTCGTGCCGCGGACGCGGCTGCCGGAGATCCTCGTCCGCATCGCGGCCGTGGCGGCGCGCTACGGCCTCCGCATCGGCAACGTGTTCCACGCCGGCGACGGCAACATCCATCCGATCGTGCTCTACGACGAACGCGACCCGGAGGAGGCAGCGCGCGCCCTCGCGGCGGGACGCGACATCCTGCGCGCATGTCTCGAGCTCGGCGGCAGCGTGACGGGCGAGCACGGCATCGGGGTCGAGAAGATGACCGAGCTCGCCCTCGCGTTCGGCCCCGACGATCTCGCGCTCATGCGGCGCGTGCGCGGCGTCTTCGATCCCGAGGAGCGCGCCAACCCGGGGAAGATCTTCCCGACCCCGGGCGGGTGCGTCGAGCAGCGCGCCCCGCGCCGGCGGGCCGCCCTGTGACGACGGGGCACCCGCCGTCGGACGCCGCGGCGGCCATCGCCGCCCGCCTCGGCCGCTCGGTCGACGCGGCGGATGAGGCGCGCGCCGCGTGGGTCGTCGGCGGCGTGACGCCGGCGCTCGTCGCGCGTCCCGCCGACGTGGACGAGGTCGCGGCGGCGGTTGGCGTGGTCGCCGCCGCGGGCGGCGCGCTCGTGCCGCTCGGGCGGGGTGCGCACCGCGACCTCGGCCACCCTCCCGCACGCTACGACGTCGCACTCGTGACCGACCGTCTCGCGCGGATCCTCGACTACACGCCCGCCGACATGACGGTCACGGTCGAAGCGGGCGTCACGATGGCGGAGCTGTTCGCGCTGCTCGCGCGCGAAGGCCAGTGGCTGGCGCTCGAGCCCCCGCTGCCGGCGTGCACGACCGTCGGTGGCCTCCTCGCGGCCGACCGCTCCGGATGGCTCGCGGCTTCGCAGGGGCGGGTGCGCGACGTCGTCATCGGGATCGGCGTCGTGACCGCGGAGGGCGTGCGCGCGCGGGGGGGCGGTCGCGTGGTGAAGAACGTCGCCGGCTACGATCTCATGAAGCTCTGCATCGGCTCGCTCGGGTCGCTCGCCGTGCTCACCGACGTCACGTTCAAGGTGCGACCCGTCCCCGAGCGCCAGCACGGTCTCGTGCTCCGCTTCGGCACGACGATGGCCGCGCTCGCGTGCGGGGCGACCGTGGAAGGCGCGCTCGCCGTGGCCGTCGCGGGCGCGCTCGGCGGCGGAACGGACGGCGCGGCGGTCGTCGTGCGCCTCGGCGGCGCCGACGCCGACGTCGCCGCGCAGCGCGCTCGCGTGCGGGAGCTCGCACGGCGCCACGGCGCCGAGGTCGAGCTCGACGCCGACGCCGCCGATCCCGCCGTCGCCGCGCGATTCTCGACGCTGCGGGACTTCCCGGCGTCTGGCGCCGGGCGGCTGGCGGTCCGGTTCGCCTGTCTACCGTCGCGCCTCCACGCGGTCGTCGCCGATGCGATCGCCGCCGTCGCGGGTGCGCGCGGCGCGTGGCAAGCCGATCCCCGCCGCGGAATCGCGCTCGTCGAGCTCGCGACCTCCGGGGCGCCGGCGGCGACGCCCGCCGACCTCACGCGCGTCGCTGACGCGCACGCCGCGCATCTGGTCGTCGAGCGGTGGCCGCCCGCGCTCGCGTCGAGCGTCGAGGTATGGCACCCGATGCCGCCCGCGCTTCCGCTCATGCGCCGGATGAAGGCCGCGCTCGACCCCGCCGGCGTGCTCGCGCCGGGCCGCTGCCTGGGGCGACTCTGATGGCGCCCGCCCGCTCCGCCGCCCCGCCGCGCGGCGGCTTCGCGCCGACCGAACGCTTTCTCGAGTGCGTGCATTGCGGTCTCTGCCAGAACGCGTGCCCGACCTACCTCGCGCTCGGCGCCGAGGCGGACTCGCCGCGCGGCCGCATCCATCTCATGCGGGCGCTCCAGGAAGGGCGGCTCGCGCTCGATGCCGGCGCCGTCCGCCATCTCGACCTCTGCCTGGGGTGCCGCGGCTGCGAGACGGCCTGTCCGTCCGGGGTCGCCTACGGCGAGCTCATCGAGGCCGCGCGGCCGTGGATCGAAGCGCGGTACCGACGGCCGCTCCCGGAGCGTTGGCGGCGGCGCATCGTCGTGCGCGCGCTCACGAGGCCGCGGCTGCTGCGTGCGCTCGTGACGCCGCTGCGCGTGCTCGATCGGCTCGGCGTGCTCAGGCTCGTCCGCGCGTTCGCCCCGCGGGTGTCTCCCGGGCTGCATCTGCTGCCGGCGTCGATCCCGCCGCGTGCCGTGATGCCGCCGGCACCGGCGGTCGCGGCAGGCGACGCGCGCGGAACGCCCGTCCATCTCGTGCCCGGCTGCGTGATGCCGGAGCTTTGTGGCGATACCGTGCGGAGCACGGCCCGTGTGCTCGCGGCGAACGGATGGCGCGTGACCGTCCCCGCGGGCGTCGGGTGCTGCGGCGCGCTCGCGTTGCACGCCGGCGATCGCGCGGCCGCGCTGACGGCCGCCCGCCGGACCCTCGACGCGCTCGCCGCGGCGACCCCGACGGACGATGGCCCGCCGATCGTCGCGACCGCGGCCGGGTGCGGCGCGATGATGAAGGGGTGGGACGACCTCTTCGCGGACGACCCGGCGCGCGCGGCGGCCGCGGCGAGCGTCGCGCGGCGCGTCCGTGACGCGACGGAGCTCCTGACGGAACGGCCGCTCCGGGATCCCACGTCGCGCCCGTCGCGGCGGGTCGCCTACCACGATCCGTGTCACCTCGCGCACGCGCAGGGCGTCCGCGCCGCGCCGCGCGCGCTGCTCGCCGCGATCCCCGGGCTCACGCTCGTGCCGATGGACGACGAGGACCTCTGCTGCGGGAGCGCCGGCCACTACAACGTCATACAGCCGGCGATGGCCCGGACGCTCGTGGCGCGCAAGGTGGCCGCCATCCGGGCGAGCGGCGTCGACCTCGTCGCGACGGCGAACGCGGGGTGTGCGCTCCAGCTCGCGGCCGGTTTGCGTGCGGCCGGCCTCGCGATCCCCGTGCGTCACGTCGTCGACCTGCTCGCCGAGGCGTACGATCGGCGCTGACGTCCCCCCGTCGTTGCCGTGGCAGTTTTGTACCGCTCGCGAGTACGCCGTCCCGTCGTCGCCGGCGTGGGACCGTCGATTGTTCGCGTGGTTCCGATCGCCAGGGGCCGGTCTCCCGCCTGGCATGGCAGTTGCTGCCGGGCATGGGAGATGGCCGAGCCTGCCCCGCGCAAACCGCCGCTCGAGCGCACCGAGGCGCGCTGCGCGGCCGCCGTCTACGTGACCCTCGCGGTGGCGATCGCGCTCGTTGCGCTCGCGGTACGAGGCGCCTGGGTGCCCTGGGCGACCTTGCTGCTCCTGCCGATCTTCGTGGCCGCGCTCGCCGATGCGACGCGCACGACGACGACGGTCTGGCGGGACTGGCGGGCGTACGAGCTCGGCGTGAACGTCAAGCGCGCGCTCGCGGCGCTGCGTCCCGCGTACCGTGTCGTGACGCGCGGACCGACGCTCGTCGAACGCGATCGCCACGTCGCGATCGGGCCGAACGGCGTGTTCCTCATCTTGTCGAGCGACGACGGCGGACGGGTGACTGCGTCCGACCAGCGGCTCTTCGTGAACGCGCGTCTCCCGTGGCGGAACCTCGTGGAGGATTGTCGCGTCGAGGCGCTGCGCGTCGCCGATCGAGCGCAACGCGCGCTCGGACGGCCGGTGCCGGTGCATGCGGTGTTGTGCTTCACGCGCGCCCTCGTCGCCGTCGGGCAGGAGATCCGGGGCGTGAAGATCGTCCAGGTGCCGCGGCTCGCGCGCCTGATCGAAAGCGTCGCCACACCGACGTCGCTCAGCGAGCAGGACGTCGAGGCGGTACGCGCGGCACTCGCGGCGACGGCGCCCGCGGCCCCCGCGCGCAAGATTTTCCGTTTGACGCCGCGACCAGCGGCCACGCGGAACGAGCGTCCGTCGACGCTCGTCGGGAGGCCATCGAGACCGCATCACAGTCTCTCGTAGCGCGGCGTTCGTAGCTGCAAGTATCGCTTGCAATGCGAAAATCGAGTTGCTAGGAGGGCGCGCAGTCGTGAGGTGAAGGTAGTACGTCCGTGGAGCGGCCGTGGCGAAACTTGCCGCGGCTTTGTCTTATGGCAGCGAATCTTCCCTCGATGACGAGTTTAACGGACGAAAGGAGGGGAGATTATGGCAATCGGTCACGTGAAGTGGTTCAACCCCGAGAAGGGCTTCGGGTTCATCCGCCAAGAGAACGGCGAGGACGTGTTCGTGCACTACTCGGCGATCTCGGGCGAGGGGTTCCGGACGCTCGAAGAGGGTCAGAAGGTCGAGTTCGAGATCACCAAGGGCCCGAAGGGTCTGCAGGCCTCCAACGTCACCAAGGCTGCGTAAGGCGCTCGCGCCCACGCGCTGACCAATCCAGTACGGCCCCGGGAGCTTCGGCTCCCGGGGCTTTTTCGTTGGGGGGCGCGAAGAGGCAGCCATTGCGAGAGGAGACATCCCATGGACGCGAAGACCGGCGCGCGTGAGCGTCTCGAGACCCGGCGCGAGGCGTTGATCGCGCTCAGCCATCGCATCCACGCGCACCCCGAGGTGGGGTTCGAGGAGGAGCGCGCGGCCGGTTGGCTTTGCGACGACCTCGCCGCGGCCGGCTTCGAGGTCACGCGCGGCGTCGGGGAGCTGCCGACCGCGTTCGTGGCGCGCGCGGGAAGCGGTCCGCTGCACGTCGCATTCTGCGCGGAGTACGATGCGCTTCCCGGCATCGGCCATGCCTGCGGCCACAACATGATCGCCGCGATGGCGGTCGGCGCCGCGTCGGCGGCCGCGCGGATCGCCGACGATGTCGGCTTGACGGTGAGCGTGATCGGGACGCCCGCCGAGGAGGGTGGCGGCGGCAAGATCCTGCTCCTCGACCGCGGCGCCTTCGCCGGCGTCCATGCGGCCATGATGGTGCACCCCGCGCCGATGGACGTCGTCGAGCAGCCGTTTCTCGCCTGCGCGCAGTTCGAGGTCCGGTACACGGGCAAGGAGGCGCACGCCTCCGCGTTCCCCGAGCGCGGCATCAACGCGGCCGACGCGCTCACCGTGGCGCAGACCGCGATCGGTTGTCTCCGCCAGCACATCCGCCAGACGGACCGCGTCCACGGCATCGTCACGCACGGCGGCGACGCGCCGAACATCGTGCCGGCGCATACCGCCGCGCACTACATCGTCCGCGCCCGGACGCTCGCCGAGCTCGACGAGATCCACGGCAAGGTCGTGCGCTGCTTCGAGGCGGGAGCGCTCGCCACGGGCTCCACGCTCGAGATCAAGGAGGATCACCTGCCGTACGCGGAGGTGAAGCCCGACGCCGACATCGCCGCCGCGTATCGCCGGAACGTGATCGCGCTCGGCCGCGTCCTCCCGGATCTCGGCCCGATGCTCGAGCGCATGGCGGGATCGACCGACATGGGCAACGTGTCGCTCGCGCTGCCGTCGATCCATCCGATGATCGGCATCGAGTCGCTGCCCGCGGTGAACCACCAGCCGGAGTTCACCGCGCACTGCGCGACGCCGGTCGCGGACCGCGCCGTCATGGACGGGGCGCTGGCGATGGCGTGGACGGCGATCGACCTCGCGAGCGATCCGGTGATGGTGGCGCGCCTGCGCGCGCCGCGCTGAGAGGCTGTGAAGAAATCCCCTCCCGTCGCCGGGCTTCAGAGCGCCGTCGCATCGCGGCGTCGCAAGTCCTCGGAATACCTTCCAGGTATTCCTGCGGGTTGCTCCTTGCGCTGCTCGGCGATCTTCGCCCGGCTCGGTCCGGGGATTTCTTCACAACCTCTGAGGACGCCGATGGCCCGCGGCGTCGCGTCCGTCACTCGACGTCCGGGACCATCAACGGCACTTCGAGCGCGCCCTCGGATCTCGCCACCACCACGGCCGCGGTGATGTCGCCGCTGACGTTGAGCACCGTGCGGCACATGTCGAGCAGGCGGTCCACGCCGAAGATGACGCCGATGCCTTCGGCCGGTACGCCGACCGTCACGAGGACCGGCACGATCAGGGGCAGCGAGCCGCCCGGGACTCCGGCGGTCCCCACCCCCGCGAGGATCGACATCAGCACCACGACCAGCTGCGACTGCAGGCTCAGCTCGACGCCGTAGAATTGGGCCAGGAACAGCACGGTCACCCCCTCGAACAGCGCGGTGCCGTTCTGGTTCGCCGTCGAGCCGAGGGTGAGCACGAAGTTGGCGATCTCCCGCGGCACGCCGAGGTTGCGCTCGGTGACGGCGAGCGCGAGCGGCAGGGTCGCGTTCGAGGAGCTCGTCGAGAACGCCGTGATCATCACGGTGCGGATGCGTTGGAAGAAGAGGCGCGGCGACATGCCGCCGAGGAAGCGGACGATGAGGGCGTACGTCCCGAACTGGTGGATCGCCAGCCCGAGCAGCACGACCGCGACGTAGCTCGCGAGCTGGCGGAGCACGCCCGCGCCGAGCCGCGCGGTGAGCGTGAAGAGAAGGCAGGCGACCCCGTAGGGCGCGAGCCGCATCGCGAGGTCGATCACCTGCATCACGACGGCGTAGAGGGCCTCGAGCACGGCGATCAGCGGGGCGACGGTCGCGCGCGGCGCGAGCGCGAGCCCGAGCCCGAGCATCAACGAGAAGAACATCACCGCCAGCATGTCGCCGTTCACCGCGGCGCGGAGCGGGTTGTCGGGGACGATCGCCAGCACCGCCTGCAACCCGACCGGGGCGTCCGCCGGCGCGACGATCGCGCCGCGGCTCGCGTTCGCCGCGAGGGCGGCGCGCGTCGCCTCGGGAAGTCCGGCCCCGGGACGGAGGACGTTCACGAGGGTCAGGCCGAGGGCGACCGAGAGACCGGTCGCGAGGATCGTGTAGGCGAAGGTCTTGGCGCCGATCCGGCCGAGGCGGCCGATGTCGCCGAGGCCGGCGACGCCGAGCACGAGCGCCGAGAACACGAGCGGCAGGACGACCATGAAGATGAGGCGCAGGAAGATGCGCCCGAACGGCTCCGTCACGTGGTCGATCGTCCAGGTGAGCCAGGGCGCTCCGCCGGCCGCGACGTTCGCGGCGATGCCCGTCGCGACGCCGACCGCGAGCCCGAAGAGGATGCGCCAGTGCAGCGGCCAGCGTCGGGACATGCGCCCGCCCCTTATCACGCGGGGGCGCCTCCCGAGAGAGAGCCTAGTGGTCGCGTGCCCGGAAGGTCCGGTATCATCGACCCATGCAACCAGTCCCCACGCCCTCGACCCAAGTCCAGGAGATCGTCGCCCAGGTCCTCGCCGAGGCCGGTCCCCTCGGCACGCCGCAACAGGAACGGTACCTGCGGGAGATCCTGACGACCGTCGTCCGATTGATGCGCGACAACGCCTCGACCGGCGACCTCAAGATCATCAACACCGCCCTCAAGGAGATGCGCCAGGCCTTCAAGGTGTTCGCGCCGTACCGGCACATCCGGAAGGTCAGCGCGTTCGGGTCGGCGCGCACCAAGGACACCTCGGCGGCCTACCGGCAGGCCAAGGAGTTCGCGGAGCGCATCTGCCGCGAAGGGTTCATGGTGCTGACCGGGGCCGGGGGCGGCATCATGCGCGCCTGCCAGGAAGGCTCGGGGCGCGAGCGCAGCTTCGGGGTCAACATCCGGCTGCCGTGGGAGCAGGGCGCGAACGAGTTCATCGCCCGTGACCCGAAGCTCATCACCTTCAAGTATTTCTTCACCCGCAAGCTCATGTTCATCAAGGAAGCCGACGCGATCGTCCTCTTCGCCGGCGGCTTCGGCACCCACGACGAGGGCTTCGAGTCGCTCACCCTCGTGCAGACGGGCAAGTCACGGCCGCTGCCGATCGTCTTCCTCGACGCCCCCCGTGCGACCTCCTGGAAGACGTGGAAGCGGTACGTCGACGACCACCTGCTCCGGCCGGGGCTCATCTCCGCCGAGGATCTTCACCTCTTCAAGGTGACCGACGACATCGACGAAGCCGTCGCCGAGATCCGGTCCTTCTATCGCGTGTACCACTCGTCGCGATACGTCGGGGATCGCTTCGTGATCCGGCTGAACGCGGCGCTTCCGCTCGCCCTGGTCGACCGGCTGAACGCGGAGTTCCGGGACGTCTTGCAGGAGGGGGCCTTCGAGGTCGCCGAGGCGTTGCCCGAGGAGCGCGGCGAGCCCGAGATCACGCATCTCCCCCGGCTGGTGTTCCGCTTCAATCGCATGCGGTTTGGCCGGTTGCGGGCGATGATCGACTTCATCAATCGAGCCGGGCCCGAGCCGACGGTGCTCGCCCCGCCGCAACACACGGCCGAAGGCGGATTGGTGTGAGCGGTCCGGCGCTCAGCTGAGCGCCGGCTTCTCGTCCGCGAGCTCGCCGTTGGCGGCGAGGAGCGCGCGCAGCAGCTCGGCCAGGGTCAGGACTTCGGCGTTCGCCCGTACGAAGGCCTCGACGGCCTTCAGCCACTCGTCGCGCCGTTCGTTCCCGCCGACCGGGGGCGCGTCGGGATTCAGGCTCACGACCTTGCGCATCCCGTCGAGCAGCCCTTCGGAGATGCCGTGGAGGTGTCGCGTGATGTCGCTGAACGTGCTGGTGTCGATGACCATCGCTCAACGCGGTTAACAAGAACGATGCCAGCGTCGGAATCCCGAGCCCTCGGGAATCCGCGCGTTCCCCCGCACCCCGGGTCGAGGCGTCCGGCGGCAAAACTGCGAGACCGTCGGGGCGAGTTGCATCCCTGCGAGCGGCCGCGGACGGGCGGCGGATCAGGCGCTCGGCGGCTCGAATGTCGCCCGCAGGAAGTCGAACACCTCGCGGTAGATTCCCGCGCCCCATTGATGGTGGGTGCCGGGCCGCCAGCGCAGCTCTTTCGGCTCGCGGGCCGCCGCGAAGAGCGTCTCGACGGCGTCGCGCGGGAAGACCGGGTCGTCGAGCGTGTTCACCATGAGGAACGGACGGGGCGCGATCGCGGCGGCGAAGAAGGCGGGGTCGGTCGCTTCCGCGGCGGCCAGCCGGCGTCGCCGATCCTCCTCGGTGGCGCCGCGCTCCCAGTAGCGCGTGTGCGCGAAGCTCCCGGCGATCACGATCGCCGCCGCCGCGATCCGCGGCTCGCGGGCCGCGAAGACCGTGCCGAGCATGCCACCGAGACTGAAGCCGACGTAGCCGATGCGCGCGGCGTCGACGCCCGGGGCCGCCGTCAGCACGTCGATGCCCGCGGCGAGGTCGCCGACGCTCTGCTCGACGAAGGCAGGCTTGCCGATCAACCTCCGGCGCACCAGCGGATCGCCCGGCGTCGCCGTGGCGCGCTCACCGTGCTCGGCGAGGTCGATCGCGAATACCGTCCATCCGTGTTTCGCCCAGCGTCGGGCCGGCGCCTGGATGTAGTAGTCTTCCTTGCTGGTGTTGGCTCCGTGCTGGAGGACGACGGCGGGCGCGGACGCCGTCGCGTTCGCCGGCTGCCACAGGATCGCCGGGACCCGTATCCCGCCCGCGCCCGCGTAGCGGACGCGCCGTACCCGCACGTCGCCTTCGACGCGCTCGTCGACGGGCACGACCTCGGCCGTCATGGGCGGGCGTTGTTGCAGAGCGGTTGCGCCTGCGCAACAAGAGCCTGGTGATCATCGGGCTCACCGGCGGCATCGGATCGGGCAAGAGCGTCGTTGGCCGCATGCTGGCGGAGCTCGGCGCCCACGTCATCGATACCGACAAGGTCGGCCATCGCGTCTACGCGCCCGGCAGCGAGGGATTCGCGCGCATCGTCGAGGCATTCGGTCGTTCGATCGTCGCCCCGGACGGCACGATCGACCGCAAGAAGCTCGGAGGGATCGTCTTCGCCGATGCGGAGCGGCGGGCGGCGCTGAATGCGATCGTACACCCGCTCATCTTCGGCGAGATCATGCGCGAGATCGCCGAGCGCCGGAACGCGGGCTTCACGGGCCCCATCGTGCTCGAGGCGCCGATCCTGGTCGAGGCGAAGGGGACCGGACTCGTCGATCAGATCTGGGTGGTGGCCGCCCCGCCCGACGCCGTGCGCGCCCGTCTCGCGGCCGATCGCTCCATGAGCCGCGCCGAGATCGGCGCGCGCGTCGCGGCCCAGCTCGACGACGCCGAACGGCGCCGCCACGCCGACGTCGTCATCGAGAACGACGGCGATCTGGCGAGCCTGCGCACGGTCGTCGCGGCGGCCTGGAGGACGCTCCTTGCCTGAAGATCGTCGCGAGCGGCTCACCGCCGAGGCGGAGCGCGGCGCGGCGACGGCGACGCGGGCGACGCCATGAGCGCCATCCGGACCGAGACCGCGGACGGGGTCCGCTCGATCGTCTTCGCTCGTCCCAGCGAGTACAACACCATCACGCCGGCGTTCCGCGACGAGCTCGCGGCGGCCATCGACGACGCCGACGCGGACCGCGCCGTGCGGGTGATCCTGCTGCGCGCCGAGGGGCCCGCCTTCTGCGCCGGCTACGGCCTCGACTGGTCGACGGTCGCGCAAGCGACCGAGGAGGAGCGCGAGCGGCGCTGGGACTCCGTGAGCGACCTCCGCATGATGGGCCGCTTCGTCGAGGTCTACATGAAGCTCTGGTACGCGGCGAAGCCGACGATCGCCGCCGTTCAGGGATGGTGCATCGGCGGGGGCACCGACATGGTGCTGTGCGCCGACATCGTGATCGCGGGCGAGGGCGCGACGTTCGGGTACCCGCCGGCGCGGGTGTGGGGCACGCCGACGACGGCGATGTGGGTCTACCGGATGGGCCTCGAGAAGGCGAAACGCTACCTGCTCACGGGCGACGAGATCCCGGCGGCGGAGGCGGCGCGCATCGGCCTCATCCTCGAAGCCGTTCCCGACGCCGAGCTCCAGACCCATGCGATGGCGTTCGCGCGCCGCATGGCCCGGCTCCCGGCCAATCAGCTCGTGATGCTGAAGCTCCTCTGCAATCAGACCGCGGAGAACATGGGGCTCACCTCGAGCCGTACGCTCGGCACGCTCTTCGACGGGATCGCCCGCCACACGCAGGAGGGGCTCGCCTTCGTGAGCCGCGCGCAGGAAGTCGGATTCCGCTCGGCCGTTCGCGAGCGCGACGACCCCTTCGGGGACTACGGCTCCGGACCCCGCTCGCGGGCGCACAAGCCCCGTACGCCGAAGCCGTAGGCCTACCGCGGCGGCCCGGGTCGGCCGTGCGTCCCGGGGGCTTCGTTGCTAAAGAGCATCCCCCATGGCGCTGCACGCCGAGCTCACGCGCGAGATCGACGACGGGCCCCCGGGACCGCAGGTCGCGGCGTTCTTCGATCTCGATCGCACGCTGCTCGCGGGCTTCTCGGCGGCGCATTTCATCCGCGAGGACCTGCTCGCCGGCCGCATGGGCGTCAAGCACTTCGCGCAAACGATGCTCGCGGCGACGCTCTTTCAGCTGCGGCAGATCGGGTTCTCCGGCTTCGTGGCGAGCACCATGGAGCGTCTCCGCGGCGTGGACGAGGCCGAGCTCGCCTCGCACGCGGAGCACATGTTCATCGAGCATCTCGCGGCCGACGTGTATCCGGAGGGGCGGGCGCTCGTGCAGGCGCACCGCCGCCGGGGCCACACGATCGCGGTCGTCTCGTCGGCGACGCGCTACCAGATCGATCCGCTCGCCCGCGACTTCGGCATCGAGCACGTGCTCTGCACGCAGCTCGAGGTGCAGGACGGCAAGCTCACCGGGCGCGTCGTCGAGCCGGCGTGCTACGGCCCGGGGAAGGCCTCGGCGGCCCTCGAGTTCGCCGCGGCCCGCGGCATCGACCTCGGCGCGAGCTACTTCTACACCGACAGCGACGAGGACCTTCCCCTGCTCGAGATCGTCGGAAATCCGCGGCCGACGAACCCCTCGAACCGGCTCGCCGAGATTGCCGCCAAGCGCGGCTGGCCGGTGAACCGCTTCACGAGCCGCGGCACGCCGGGACCGCTCGAGGTGGTGCGCACCTCGCTCGCGGTCGGCGCGCTGTTTCCGTCGCTCATGCTGGGAGTGCCGGCCGCGGTGCTCGGCTGGAGCTGGCGGCGTGCCATCAACATCGCGATCACGACGTGGGGTGAGCTCGGAACGGCGCTGGCCGGCGTCGACGTCTCGGTCGTCGGCGAGGAGCATCTCTGGTCGCATCGCCCGGCCGTCTTCATCTTCAACCACCAGAGCGGCATCGACATGCTGGTGCTCTGCCGGTTGCTCCGCCGCGACATCATCGCCGTCGCGAAGCAGGAGGTGCGACGGAACCCCATCTTCGGACCGGTGTTCGCCGCGGTGGGGACGGTGTTCATCGACCGCTTCAACCATGACAAGGCCGTCGCCGCGCTGAAGCCCGCCGTCGAGTCGATCCGCCGGGGGCTCTCGCTGGTTCTCGCGCCGGAGGGGACCCGCAGCGCCACCGGACACCTCGGTCGATTCAAGAAGGGCGCGTTCCACATGGCGATGGCGGCCGGCGTGCCGATCGTGCCGATCGTGCTCCGCAATACGCTCGACGCGTTGCCGAAGCACGGGATCATCGTACGGCCGGCGACGATCGAGGTCGTGGTGCACCCGCCGGTGCCCACGACCGGCTGGAAGGTCGAGGACGTCGACCGCCACATCGAGGAGATCCGGAACCTCTACGTCGAGACGCTCGGGGAGTGAGCGTCCCGCGCGGGCCGACGGGGAGGGTGACGTCGGCCCTGGATCACGTCAACCGCCCGATGCCGGGCAGGAAACGGCCGGTCGCGGCGGCGTAGCGCCGATAGTGGTCGCCGTGGACGCGCAGGAGGTACGGCTCCTCGACCCCGCGCACCTGGAGTTCGAGCGCCAGGACGAGCGCCGCGAACGCCGCGAGCGCGAGCGCGTTCGGAGCGAGGAGCGCGAGACCCGCGCTCGCGAATGTCATCCACGTGAAGATCGGGTTGCGCACGAAGCGGAACGGACCACCGGACACGAGCCTCGTTCGCGCCGTCTGGTCGACGCCGATGCGCCACGACGCGCCCATCGCGAGCTGCGCCCAGAGGGTACCGGTGATGCCGAGCGCGCTGCAGACGAGCCCGAGGCCGCGGGCGATCCCGCCGTCGATCGCGGCCCACGCCTGTACGACGCCCGCGAGCTGCCCCACCGGAGCGAGACCGCTGCCGAGCACGGCGCCGCCGAACAGCACGCCGGCCCACCATTCGAGCGAGAGCGGACGACCGGAGAGCCCGACCCAGCCCGTCGAGCCGGTCCGGCGCCAGTGGATGACGGCGCGGAGGCCGAAGGCGAGGAGGAGAAAGACGGCGTATCCGACGAGCGCGACGAACGGCATGGGCGACCTCCGTGTTGGCGCCGGCAGGATACGAGTAATTACTCGGATTCGGCTACTCGGATTCGGCGCGGCACCGGGCGCGCGCCGGACGCGCGTAGCGTCCCGGAATGCCGGGACGAGCGCGTCGCCGTCGCCCGGGCCCGGCGGGGCGTGGCGCGCGCGGCTCGGATTCGCGTCGGCGCGCGCGTCCTCCGTTGAACGAGCCCGGGCCCTGGGATAGTCGGCGCCTCATGCGTTCACCCACGACGAAGACGAAGCTCCTGCTGCTGGCCGCGCTTCTCGCGAGCGCGGGGTGCGTCAAGCGGCAGACCCACGTCAACTCGCCGACGAGCATCGATCCCGCCCTGCTCGACATGGCACGGGCCGTGGTCGGCGCGCCGGACCGCTCCGCCGCCGATCGCGCCCTCGATGCGGGCCGCCGTCCCGAGCAGTTGCTCGCGTTCATCGGCGCCCGGTCCGGCATGCGGGTCGCCGAGATCGGCGCGGGATTCGGCTATACGGCCGAGCTGCTCGCCCGTGCGGTCGCGCCGACCGGCGTCGTCTACGGCCAGAACAACGCGTTCATCCGCGAGCGTTTCGCCGAGGCGCCCTGGACCGCGCGTCTCGCGAAGCCGGTCATGAAGAACGTGGTGCGAGTCGACCGCGAGTTCGACGACCCGCTGCCTCCGGACGCCGGGAATCTCGACGCGGTGGTCAACGTGCTCCTCTATCACGATACCGTGTGGATGAAGACGAACCGCGCGAAGATGAATCACGCGATCTACGGGGCGCTCAGACCGGGCGGCGTCTACGTGGTCGTCGACCACTCCGGACGCCCGGGCACGGGCGTCACGGAGACCGAGTCCCTACACCGTATCGAAGAGCGGGTCGTCCGGCAGGAGATCGAAGCCGCCGGCTTCCGCCTCGTGGCCGCCGCCGACTTCCTGCGCAACCCTGCCGACGTTCGCGACTGGAACGCCTCGCCCCGCAAGGCCGGCGACAGGCGCGGCACCAGCGACCGCTTCGTCCTGAAGTTCGCGAAGCCGATCTAAGGAAACAGATCGGCCTGTTTCTGCGATCCGCTACGTGTCGAGGCCCCACTTGCGCTTGTTCGCCTCGATCTCGACCGCCGTCGGATGTTCCTTCTTCTCGGTGGGACTCACCGCGAAGTCGTCCTTGGCCTCCATCATCTTGTAGTTGAGCTGCGTGTCGTCGGCGAAGATCGCCGGTACCGCCGCCTCCTCGAAGATGGCCTGCCACGGACACTCCGGCTCGCACGCGCCGCAGTCGATGCACTCGTCGGGATGGATGTAGAGCTGGTTCGGAAACGTCGCGTGATCCGCGCCCTTGTACTCGTAGATGCAGTCGACGGGGCAGACGGTGACGCACGCGGTGTCCACGCAGTCGCGGCAGAGGCGCGTGATGATGTAAGCCATGGGCGCGGCTTTTGCCGATTCCGAGTAGCCGTGTCAAAGCAGCATCAGCCGCCGGATCGCGACGTCGGCGAGCACCAGCGCGAGCGCGAGCGGCGCCAGTACCCCATCGAGGGGCAGGGTCTCGTGCCGCACGCCGGGACGGGCCGCGAAGACGCGCGCCGGTTCGGGATCGACGGCGCCGCCGGTCGCCGCGGCGACTGCGCTCAACAGCGCCGCGTTGGTTGCGACGGTGCGCAACTCGCGGTCCGTGTCGGCGCTCGCGGGTACGAGCAGGTCGAAGCGTTCCGGGCTTCGCGACCCGGCGCGCGCGAGCGCCGCGGGATGGACTCCCGGACGGAGGTTCGGAACGGTCGCGGCGAAGCTCCGCGGTCCGACCTGCCGTAGCACGACGTCTTCGGCATCGTCGAGGCGGAGCGTGAAGGGGCCCGCGTCGTCCGCCACCGTGTCGAGCGCGATGCGGGTTCCGTCCCGGCGCCGCGTCGCCTCGACGTGGTGGTCATCCGCGAGTCCGCGCGCCGCCGTCCATTCGGCGAGCTGGGTCCAGAGCTTCGCGAAGCCGCGCCACGCGGGCCACGCGGATGCTCCGCCCTGGAAGTCGAGCGGCACGACGGCGACGCGGCCGAGCTCGTACTGCCAGGTGGCGAGCAACGGGTCGCGCGCCTGGCCGTCTTCGACGAAGAGGCGCACCTCCGCGCCGCGCTTGGCCTCCACGACGGCCCAGCGCGCGACCGGCGGCACGTCCCGCTCGGGGATGCCCGCGAGGATGGCGCCGCCCTCCGCGGCGCGGGCGGGCGTCTCGCGGCGCTCGGTCGAGCGGCCCATCAGGCGCTGCGCGTCGCGGATCATGAGCTGCGGCAACTGCTGCGCGTCCTCGACGTGGTGGAAGCTGCCGCCGGTCGCCCGCGAGATCGCGTCGAGCAGGTCGAGGTTGACGGTGTCGCTTCCGATGCGGATGCTCGTCACGGTGATTTCGGCGCGCGCGAGCGCCGCGATCACGGCCGCGTGGTCCTCCGCCGAGCGA
Organism: Deltaproteobacteria bacterium; assembly: GCA_020848745.1. Taxonomy (NCBI): domain Bacteria; kingdom Pseudomonadati; phylum Myxococcota; class Myxococcia; species Deltaproteobacteria bacterium. The sequence goes on from JADLHM010000098.1 coordinate 99,057, forward strand.
TTGCTGTCGCCGTCGGTGAGCAGGATGATGTGGCGGACCGGGCGTCCCGAGGCGATCAGGTTCCGGCGCGCGATCTCGAGCGCTTCCTTGAAATCGGTGCCGCCGCCGTACTGGATCTGCTGGATCCGCGCGGCGAGCGCGGCGCGGCTCTCGCCCGCGGGTAGGAGCGGGCCGAGCTCGTACGGCTGCGAGTCGAAGGCGATGGTCGCGACGAGGTCGCGCTCGCCGAGCTGGTCGAGCACGGCGAGCGCGGCGCGCTTGGCGTACGCCATCTTCTCGCCGTTGTGCAGCGCGGGTTGATGGCTCGCGTAGCCCATGCTGTTGGATCGGTCGATGACCAGGTAGATCGCGATGGGCTCGCGCTCCTGCGGCGACGCCGTCTGCGCCCGCACCGCGACCGGCAGCACGCGCTCGAACGCGCTCCCGGTGTACGCGGCGTCGCCGAAGAGATGCTCGCCGCCCGTCGCGATGAGGCCGCCGCCCCGCGCGACCCAGGCGGCGAGCGCTTCCAGGGTCGCGTCGCTCAGGTCGGCGCGCGCCACGTCGTCGAAGATCACGAGGTGCTGGCGCGCGAGCCCGTCGATGCGCTCGGCGAGCGCGCGCGGCGACGCCAGCTCGACGTGCATGCCGCGCTCGGCGAGCGCCGTCGCGACGATCGGCGACGGGCGCTCGCTCACGACGAGCACGCGCAGCGGCTCGGTGACGGCGATCGCCGCGCGCCTTCGTCCGGGAAGCGCCGCGCCGTCGCTCGCGAGCGCGAGCTCCGCCTCGAGCGCGTACTGTCCGACGCCGCGCAGGCGATACGGCATGCCGATCACGTTGAGTCCCGGCGCCAGACGCGCCCGCTCTCGCGTGAGGAGCTCGCCGTTGGCGAGCAGGCGCAGCTCGGCGGACATCGGCACGGGCGCGCGGCTCTCGACGACGAGCTCGAGCGGCAGCACCGAGCGCTCGGGCGCGAAGCTCGGCGCGAGCACGCGCCGGATCACCGCCGACGGCAGCGCCGCGCCGTTCGGCGCGAAGGCGTAGACGGGAACGCGGGTTCCGGCGCGCGCGGCCTCGGCGGCGAGGCTGCCGCTCGTCTCGTTGCCGTCGGAGAAGAGGAGGAGCGCGCGCTCCTTCCCGGCCGGACAGAGCGCGCTCGCCAGGGTGAAGGCGGCGGCGAGGTCGGTGTCCCCGCTTTCGAAGCCGGTCAGGTCGCTGGCCGGCGCCGGCAGGAGCGTGGCGACGTCGCGTACGTCGTGCCGCGGATGGGCGACCACCCGCGCTCGCGCGGCGAACGCCAGGGAGCCGAGCATGTCCTCGGGTCCGAGCCGGCCGATGACGGCGTCGAGGACTTCGCGCGCCCGCGCGACGGCGGCGTCCTGCACGCTCGCCGATACGTCGATCGCGGCGACGAGGCACGTGCCCGCCTCGGGTCGCGGGCGCTCGAGGTGCGCGCCCGCGAGGCTCGCGATCGCCGCCGCCGCGGCCGCGGCGCGCGTCAGCGCTGCGAGAAGCGGTGCCCACCCCGTGCGGACGCCGCGCTTGCGCGCGAAGAGCAGGGGAAGGAGCCCGAGCAGCAGCAGGACCGCGGGCGCGTCGATGCGGACGCTCAACGCCGTCCGCTCCCCGGTCGTTCCGCGAGGGCCGGCGGCTTCGCGCGCCGGACCTGCGCCGCACGCCAGAGCGCCCATTCACCGGCCATCGCGGCGAGCGCGGCGACGTACAGCCAGGGCGCGAGCGGGCGGCCGCTCGCCGTCGGTGCGGGCGAGGCCGGGCGCGCGCTCGCCCGCCATTCGGCCGCGCCGCTCCGGCCGACGTCGGATTCGCGGTCGTCGAAGAGGTTCGCGAGCACGAGGCGCTCGCCGCCCGGCGGCCCGAGCGTGTAGACGCCCGCGCGCTCGGCGACCACGACGGGCGGATCTCCCGCGATCTCGAGCCCGTCGCCTCCGCCCGCCGCGATCGGAGCGGAGCCGGCGAGCATCGGACGGCCGGTCTCGACGAGGAGCGCGCGCGGGCCGAACGGCTCCGCGAGCCAGCGCAACGTCGCGAGCGTCAGCAAGAGGAGCGGCAGGCGATCCGACGACCCGAGCGAGCCGCCGAGCTCTGCGCCGAGGCAAGCCGTGCGGCGACCGTTCCGCTCGCCGGCGACGAGCAGCGGAAACGCGGCGCGGTGCGCCGCCGCGAGCACGATCGGCGTTCCCCACGACACGTCGCCGAGCTCGACGACGCCGTCGACGCCGAGCGCGTGCAGCGCGTCGAGTCCCGCGAGCGCCGGATGCGATTCGTCCCAGTCGACCACGGTGGCGCCGTCACGTCGCGCGCCGCTCGGGCAGACGTCGTTGCCGGGGGGCGGAGCCACGTAGAGCGCATTCACGGCGAGCGGCAGCGTCGCCGGCACGAATCCGTCGAAGAGCGCGACGCGTCGCCCGGCCGGCGGCGCCGCTTCGAAGCGCTCGCGCGAGGTCACCTCGACGCGGCTGCCGGCGAGCGCGCTTGCCACGCCGGCGAAGGCGTCGGCGAGAGCGCGCGAGTCCGTCACCAGAAGCAGGTCGAGGGGCGCGCCTGCTCCGATCCACGCGGTCGCGTGGTCGTCGACGGCAAGGGCGTCGTCGCCGCCGAGCCGCACCTCGAGCGGGCCGCTCCCGGGCGGCCGCGTCAGCAGCACGTGTTCGGTGGCCCGCGGTGCGATCGTGAAGGCGCGCCGCGCCCACGGTGTGCCGGCGACGCGGGCCTCGAGCACCGCCTCGCGGCTCGTACGCGAGTAGTTCCGGACGTCGATGGTCGCGGTCGCATCGCTCGATCCGTGGAACGGCGGGGTGGTGACGGTGATACCGGCGATTCCGACGTTGTCGTCGCTCCGTCCGAGCTGCACGTAGTCGAGCGCGGCGCGCGCCTCGGGTGTCAGGCCGCTCGCTTCGGGCGGGAGATCCGTGAAGACCGCGATACTCGCGCCGGGTCGGTCGGCGGCGATGGCGCGGGCGAGCTCGAGGGCCGGCGCCAGGTCGGTCGGGGCGTCGGTCGGCGCGAGCGCTTCCAGCGACGCGCGGACGCGCGCGCGGTCGCGGCTCCAGTCGAGGACGACGCGCGGTCGCGTGGCGGCGGTGAGGATCATGACCTCGTCGTCGGCGGCCGCCTCGCCGACGCGGGCGAGCGCGCGCCCGCGCGCCTCCGCGAAGCGTGTTCCATCGTCCTCTCGCGTCTGCATGCTCGCGGACACGTCGAGCACCAGCACGAGCGGCGCGCCCGGCGCGGGCGGCGCCGCGCGTTCGAGCACCGGTCGGACGTAGGCGGCGACCAGCGCGAGCACGATCGCGAGCTGCGCGAAGAAGAGCCGGTCGGGTCGGAAGCGTTCGCGCTCGCGCGGCGGGCTCTCGACGCGCTGCCACAGGAAGAGGTTGCCGACCGGGATGGTGCGCCGCCGCCGGTCGTAGAGGTAGAGCACCACGAGGACGGCGACGGCGCCGAGCGCGGCGAGGCCGGCGGGATTCCCGAGTCTCACGCGCGCTCCGTCATCGCCGCCGGACGAGTCCGGTCTGCGCGAGATCGACCGTGACGAAGGTGGCGAGGTCCGTTCCAGCCGTCCACCGCGCGTAGGTGCAGCGCGTGCGCGCGGCGACCTCCCGGAGCGCGGCGAGATGCGCTTCGAGCACTTCGCGATAGCGCCCGGCCACCGCGGACGTCAGCACCATGGGATGGGTCGCGCCGGTCTCGACGTCGACCAGGATCCCGCGCGTGAAGTGGCCCGCCGGATCCAGCTCGCTCGCACCGATCACGTGCAGGAGATGCACCTCGAAGCGTCGTGCCTGGAGCGCGAGGATCCCGCGCTCGACCTCCGCGGAATCGGTCATGAAGTCGGAGACGAGGAGGGCGGCGCCGGCCTCGGGATGGCGCCGTGCGTAGTCCTCGCACGCGGCGCCGAGCCGAACCGCACCCCCGACCTCCGACGCGGCCAGCAGCTCGGCGAGCGCGAGGGTGCCGCGGCGGTGGCGATAGACGGGCGAGGTCGCGACGGCGCCGTCGCCGCGGAGGCACGCGACCTGCACCGCGTCGTTCGCCGCGAGCCCGACGTACGCGAGCGCCACGGCGAGCGCGTGCGCGCCGGCGCGCTTTGCGTCCTCGGGCGGGGCGTCCATCGAGGCGCTCGCGTCGAGCAGTACGTGAAACCGCACTTCGCGCTCGGCGGTGAAGCGGCGGACCAGGAGCTGATCGAGGCGCGCCATCGCCGACCAGTCGAGATGGCGGAGGTCGTCGCCCGGCGTGTACGGACTGTAGGCTTCGATCTCGACGCCCGAGGCCTGCGCGCGCCCCGGGAAGCGGCGCTCTCCCGGGCGCTCGCCCATGCCGCGGCGGACGTGCAGGGTCAGACCGTCGAAACGCGCGAGCCCGCCGAAATCGAGCACGCCGGGCGTCGCCGGCGGGCTCACGTGCGCAGGCGGCGCGCCGCGACCAGCACGCGCTCGACGATCTCGGCGGGCGCGACGCCGGCTGCCTCGGCGGCGAAGCTCATGACCAGCCGGTGCCGGAGCGCGGCCACGGCGACCTTGTCGACGTCGTCGTAGGTGACGTGCGGACGGCCGTCGAGGAGCGCCATGACCTTCGCCCCGAGCACGATCGCCTGGGCGCCGCGCGGACTCGCGCCGTAGGTGACGTAGCGCCGCACGTCGTTTTCCGCCTCGCTGTCGCCGCGCGCGCCGGCGGGCGTCGTCAGGCGTACGAGCCCGGCGACGTACTGCTCGACGTGCGGCGCCACCAGCACCTCGCGCACGAGCCGCTTCAGCTCCTCGGCGCGCGCCGCCGCGCGGTCCGCGGACAGCACGGGGCGAATCGTCGGCGGATCGGCGACGGTCGTCGCGGCGAGGATGCGCGTGAGCTCCGGCTCGCTCGGATACTCGAGCAGCACCTTGAAGATGAACCGGTCGAGCTGCGCCTCGGGCAGCTGGTAGGTGCCCTCCATCTCGATCGGGTTCAGCGTGGCGAGCACGAAGAACGGCGCCGCGAGGCGATAGCTCGAGCCGGCCACGGTCACCTGCTGCTCGGCCATCGCTTCCAGCAGCGCCGACTGCGTCTTCGGCGTCGCGCGGTTGATCTCGTCGCCGAGGAGCAGGTGCGCGAAGATCGGCCCCGCGACGAACACCAGCTCGCGGCGCCCGTCGGGGTGCTCCGTGATGATGCGCGTGCCGGTGATGTCCGCCGGCATGAGGTCGACCGTGAACTGGATGCGGTTGAAGCTCAGGTTCAGGGCCTCGGCCAGCGAGCGCACGATCAACGTCTTGCCGATTCCGGGTACGCCCTCGATGAGGACGTGGCCGCCCGCGAAGAAGGCGGTCAGGATCGTCTCGATGGCCCGCTCGTGCCCGATCACGACGCGTGCGATCTCGGCGCGGACGGCGGCGAAGGTCTGTTGGAAGTCCTCGATGGCGGCGGCGGCGATCGCGGGTGTCATGGCTCCTCGCGGTGGGCGAACACTTCGCGCACCACCTGCTCGTATGCGGCGGGGATGGGCATGCGGTGCGCCGCCGCTTCGCGCCGCTGATCGGCGGCGAGGGCGGGGTGCGCGTCGGGGTCCGCGTCGGGCGCGGCGCCGCCGGCTTGACGGCGGCCGGCCTGGTCGTTGCGCATGCGCGCCGCGAGCGACAGCTCGAAGGAAGCGTTGGTGTCCGAGGTGTCGACGCTCGCGCCGGTGAAGAGATCGCCGGGGGAGGTGTCGTTGCCGGCGCCGCTCACGCCGTCGCTTCCGTCGCGCGGCTCATTGCCGTCGGCCGCGGCGGCCGTCGGGTCGCTGTCTTCCCGGTCGTCGCCGGCCTCGCGCCCGCCCCGGCCCTCGCCGCCGCGCCGCTCGCGTTGCGCGAGGCGCGCGTCGTCCGCGCCAACGACGTCGAGCTCGGCGTCGTCGATGGCGTCCTCGCCGGCCACAGGCTCCGCTCCGCTCGCTCCGGCCCGCGCCAGGGCGTCGCGGACGCGCTCCCAGGCCGTGCCCCAGACCTGCTCGCGGACGTTTTCCTGCAGCGCGCTCGAGAGCTGCGTCAGGCGGGAGTCGGCGCGCGCCGGGCCGCGCGAGTCCGGCCGACCGGCGTCGCGCGGCGCCGCTCCCGGCGCGTTCGGCGCGACGATCACCCGGTCGCCGACCGCCGTTTCGGGCGCGCGCGCGGTGCGCGTGCCGGGGGTCGCGACGGGCCCCGCCGCCGCCGGCGACACGAGCGACGCCAGGCGCACCGCCGCGGCGAGCAGGAGCAGCGCGGCGAGCGCCGACGCGCAGGCGCTCCGTGGTACGCGCCGCGGCACGAGCCGTCGCGGCGTCCAGGCCGGCAACGTCGCGCCGACCTCCGAGACGAGGAGCGGGTGGAAGAAGCCCGCCGCGAGTCCGGGCGCCGCGCCGAGCTCGAGGAGCGTACGCACGCGGCCGGCGAGGACGCCTTCGCGCTCGATCCAGGCGATTGCGTCGGGCCGCGAGAGCCAGCGGCGCACCGCCGTTCCCGCGAGCCGCACCCCGGCCACGACCAGCGCCACGAGCATGCTCCACGCGGCGATGGCGAAGACCTCGACGCGCGCGAACAACGCGATCGGCAGCAGCACGACGCCGGCGCCGCCCGCGACCGCGATCGACAGGTAGAACGCTCGCTGCAGCTCGTAGAGGTTCTTGCGCCGGCGCACGCGGCGAACCTGCCGTTCGACCACATCGACGGCACCGGTGGGCGTGAGTTCCGGCATGGATCGTCGCGCGACCGGATCGACGATAGTGAAGGCCCGCAGGCCGGTCAATTCCGGACTCGGCGTCGGGCCCGCGTTCCCGCCCACGTCATCTGCCGCGCGACCCCGAGCAGCATCTGCACCTCGCCGTCGTCGAGCGCCGCGCGCCCGAGCATCGTCCGCAGACGCCGCATGATCGCCGGCGCCTCCTCGCCGTGGAGGAAGCTCACGGCCGAGAGGCCCGCCTCGAGCTTCGACCAGAGGAGCTCGAGCCGTTCGTGCGACGCGAGCTCGCGCGCCGGCGCGGGCGGTGCGGCGGCCGTCCAGAGCTCGTACGCGCAGAGCACGACCGCCTGCGCGAGGTTCAGCGACGCGTAGGCGTCCGAGGTCGGAATCGCGAGCACGTGTTGGCAGAGCTTCAGCTCCTCGAGCGCGAGCCCGTGATCCTCGGGTCCGAACACGAGCGCGACGTCGTTCGCGGCCGCCGCCGCGAGCACGATCGGCGCGAGGGCGCGCGGCGTCGTCGCGGCGTCGCGCGCCGCGGTCGCGCGGCCGCTCGTGCCGACGACGAGCCCGCAGCCGGCGAGCGCCTCCGCGAGCGACGCCACGTGCCGCCGCGCCGCGAGCACGTCCTGCGCGTGCACGGCGAGGGTCGCGGCCCGCGCCTGGTCGACGGCGGGCGCGTCGACGAGCACGAGCCGGGCGAGCCCCATGTTCTTCATGGCGCGCGCGACCGCGCCGACGTTCCCCGCTTCGCGCGGGCGGACGAGCACGATGCGGATGCGGTCGAGTTCCATGGCGGCCTCAGCGCGCCCCGCCCGTCATCGCTGGCTCTCGACGCCGCGACGCGGGCAGTAGGTCGCGATCGGACAGCGCGAGCAGTGCGGGGAGATCGGTCGGCAGAGCTTCTGTCCGAACGCGACCAGCAGGTCGTTGATCTCGATCCAGTGCTCGGCCGGCAGGATCCGGCGGAGCGCCTGTTCGGTGTCGTTCGGCGTCGTGGTGCGGACGTAGCCCCAGCGGTTCGTGATGCGATGCACGTGGGTGTCGACGCAGATCCCCTGCGAACGGAAGCCGAGCGTCAGCACGAGGTTGGCGGTCTTGCGGCCGACGCCGTTCAGCGTGAGGAGCGCGTCGAGGTCGTTCGGCACGTGGCCGCCGAAGCGATCGAGGAGGGCGCGGCAGACGTCGCGGATGGCGCGCGCCTTCGTGCGGTAGAAGCCGACGGGGTAGATGAGCTTCGCGATGGTCGCCGCCGGGAGCTTCGACATGGCGGCGGGGTCGGCGGCGCGCGCGAAGAGCCGACGCGACGCGACCGCCGTCGTCTCGTCCTGCGTACGGAGGCTCAGAATGGTCGAGATCAGCACGCGGAAGGGATCGCCGGTCGTCTCCGCGATCAGCGTGACGGCCGGGGATCCCCATCCCGGCGCCGCCCGGCGCAGGACGTCCATGACGATCCCTATCTCGTCGCGCCGGAGCGCGCGCCGCCGCCGGGGACCGGTCGCGACGGTGCGCTCCGTTGCCGTGCGCCTGCCGCGCGTCCCGGCCCGCGTCGCCGCCTTCGCCGCCGTCCGCGTGCTCGCCGCCGGTCGCCGTGCCATCCGGGCTGTATGCCGCGCGCGTGGCGCGCCGGCAATCGCCGGCGCGCGTTGCGTGGGTCCGGGGGATGCGGTCTAACGACGCGCGCCGCGCGCACGTCGCATCCCAGCGCCACGAGCCGAATCGCGATGTCGTCCAACGAGCGCCTGCCGCGCGACTTCCATCTGGTCACCGCCGCGAACTTCGTCTTCTTCCTGAACTTCGCCTCGTTCTTCCTGCTGCCCGTGCATCTCCACGACCTCGGCGCGAGCGCCGAGACCATCGGCTACGTCATGGGGACGGCGGGCTTCGCCGGCATCGTCGTCCTGCCGTTCCTCGGCGTGCTCCTCGACCGCGTCGACCGGCGCCGGTTCGTGATCGCGGGCGGGGCGATCATGGCGACCGCGTCCTACGCGTACCTCCTGGTGCCGGGCGCGAGCCCGCTGATCTACGGGGTGCGGGTCGTGCAGGGCGTGGCGTTCACGGCGGCCTTCGTGACGGCGTCGACGCTCGCGGCCGAGCTCGCGCCGCGCGCGATCCGCGGTCGAGCGCTCGGGATCTTCGGCATCTCGACGCTGCTCACGCACGCGATCGCGCCGGCGATCGGCGAGGTGATCGCGAGCCGGTTCGGCTTCTCGGCGCTGTTCGCGTTCGCGGGAACACTCGGGCTCGGCTCGGTCGGCTTGAGCGCGATGGTGCGCGCTCCGCGGGCGCACGGCCCGGACCGTAGCGCGCCGGCGGGCGAGGGCTCGCTCCGCCGCGAGCCCGTGCTCTGGCTCGCGGCGGCGACGATGACGGCGTGCGGCATGGGCTTCGGCACGGTGCTGACCTTCGTGCCGACGTTCGTGCGCGCCGCCGGCATCGAGCGCGTCGCGCCCTTCTTCCTGTCGTACTCGCTCGCCGCGATCGCGGTGCGCATCGTCCTCGGCGGCCTCTCGGACCGCGTCGGGCGCCGGCCGGTGCTCTTCCCCGCCATGGCCGTGCTCGCCGCGGCGATCGCGACCCTCGGCCTGGTCGCGAGCGTGCCGGCGCTCGTCGCGGTCGGCCTCGCCTTCGGCGCGGGACAGGGCATGGTCTATCCGACCGCGAACGCGCTCATGGTCGACCTCAGCCATGCCGGGAACCTCGGACGGGTGCAGACCCTCTTCTCCGGGTCGTTCAGCGTCGGGGTCGCGATCAGCGCGTTCGTCTTCGGCGGCATCATCGAGCGCTTCGGCTACCCGCTCGCGTTCGCGGCCGCGTCGGCGTGCGTCGTCTGCGGCATGGGGCTGCTGCGGCTCGCACCCCCCTTGTCAGCCGCGATGGGGGTTGCGAATGTGCCGCGCGAGTCCCGGGAGGAGGCCCCATGTTGAGTCGTCTCGTGTCGCAGATGCTCGTCCTGGCCGCCGTCGCCGACACCGCGTCGGCCGGCGTCGTGATCGTCGGCACGTACACCGGCACGAAGACGCCGAAGGGCCGCACCGTCGAGTTCCGCATCCAGGACGGTCGCGGACGGATCTCGAGCCAGCCGGGCCAGTTCATCTACTACGACCACGGCAAGCGCACGGCCTACATCGTCGACATGGAGAAGAAGACCTCCTTCGCCGTCGACGAAGCGCGCGCCAAACAGATCAGCGCCCAGCTCGACGAGGCCCAGAAGATGATGGAGGCGAAGCTCAAGGATCTGCCCCCCGAGCAGCGCGCCATGGTCGAGAAGATGATGAAGGAGCAGGGCGGCGGCCGCCCGACCGGCGCCCGGAAGCCCCTCGACTTCCTCAAGGTCAGCGAGGACACGATCGGCGCCTGGCCGTGCGCGCGTTACCGAGCGTCGGGGGACGGCCGGAAGGTCGAGGTCTGCACCGCAGAGGCCGACGCTCTGAACATCCCGCCCGACGACGTGGCCGTCTTCGAGGGCTTCCTGGACCTGTCCGAGCGGATGGCCGGCGAGTCCGGACCAGGGGGCGGAGCCGCGGAGCGCGGGTACGAAGGCCTCCCGCTCGAGCGCAAGGAGCTGCGGGACGGGGTGGTCACCGACCGCTTCGTGATCGACAGCATCACCACCGAGTCGATGCCCGCCGAGGACCTGCGCGTTCCGAGCGGCCTCAAGGAAGTCACTCCTCCCGGTCCCCCCTCCGCCCGCTGAATCGTCCCGGCACCGAGCCTCTCTGCCTGCGGGATGGGCAGTCGCGGTCCAATTTCCAAGCAGCGATTCGTGGACCCGTTCCCTTGCCGCCGGCCGTCGGGATCCTCGCGCACATCGATTGCTCTACATCCAGTGGGTGGTTCTCCGTCCATCCGAATCCCCGGAGATCATCAAATTGAGGTGGAGATTGATCTCCACCCTCGGGGGTGGATCATAGACCCGCAATCGCACGGCATGTCGGTTGCTGATCGCTCCTTTCCGATCGGTTGCACCACACCCCAGCCGCGGCTTCACGCCGGAGGAGGAGCGTTTGATGAATCGGACCATTCGGAGAATCGGGTACGCCGCCCTGGGCGCCGTGCTCGCCATGGCGAGCTCGGCGGGCGCCGAGGAGGCCGCCGGGGCGGCGGCCGCCGCCCCTCCCACCTTCGACACCGGCGACACGGCCTGGATGCTCACCAGCACGGCGCTCGTGCTGATGATGACGATTCCCGGCCTCTTCCTCTTCTACGGCGGCCTCGTGCGGTCGAAGAACGTGCTCTCGACCGTCATGCACAGCTTCTTCTGCGCGGCGCTGGTCAGCGTGACCTGGGTGGTCTACGGCTACTCGCTCGCGTTCGGCCCGGACAAGGGCGGGTTCATCGGCGGCCTCGACTACGCCGGCATGAACGGCGTGCTCGGGACGGCGCAGGCGCTGGCGCCGACGATCCCGCACATCCTGTTCGTGGTCTACCAGGCGACCTTCGCGGTCATCACTCCCGCGCTGATCTCCGGCACGTTCGCCGAGCGCATCAGCTTCCCGGCCTTCGCGCTCTACATGCTGCTCTGGTCGACGTTCATCTACAGCCCGATCGCCCACTGGGTGTGGGGCGGCGGCTGGATCGGCGCCCAGATCGGTGCGCTCGACTTCGCGGGCGGCACCGTCGTTCACATCTCGAGCGGCATCTCGGCGCTCGTGACCGCGCTCTACCTCGGCAAGCGCATGGGTTATCCGCAGCAGCCGATGCCGCCCCACAACCTCGTCTTCTCGGCGATCGGCGCCTCGCTCCTCTGGGTCGGGTGGTTCGGCTTCAATGCGGGCAGCGCGGTCGCGTCGGGGGAGCTCGCGGCGACGGCCTTCCTCAACACCAACACCGCGGCCGCCGCGGCGACCCTCGGCTGGATGGCCGCGGAGTGGATGCGCTCGGGCAAGCCGACGCTGCTCGGCGCCGCGTCCGGCGCGGTCGCCGGTCTCGTCTGCATCACGCCGGGCGCGGGTTTCGTGACGCCGATGGCGTCGATCCTCATCGGCCTCGCGGGCGGCGTGGTCTGCTACTACGCCGTCAGCCTGAAGCCCACCTTCGGCTACGACGACGCGCTCGACGTGGTCGGCGTCCACATGGTGGGCGGAACGCTCGGCGCCATCCTCACCGGCGTCTTCGCGACCAAGGCCGTGAACTCCGCGGTGCCGACGCTCAGCCTCGGCCTCGACGGTGGTCTCCTCTACGGCCACCCGGAGATGGTGCTGAAGCAGGTCATCGCCGTCGCGGCGACCTACATCTTCTGCGGCGTCGGCACCCTCGTCATCCTCGTCGTCGTGAACGCCATCACGCCGCTCCGTCCGATCGCCGACGACGAGAGCATGGGGCTCGACCTCTCGCAGCACAGCGAGCAGGCCTACACCAGCTGATCGCGGCGCCGTCCGCATCGCCATGATCCGGCGCGCGCGCGACCGAGCGGCCTCGGTTGCGCGCGCGCCGTCATTCGTCTACTCGCGATGCGCGGCCGGCGCGCGCCTCGAGAGCGCGCTGCCGTTGACGAGTGACGAGAAGCATGGCGACGCGCATCGTTCTCGCGGATGACCACGCGATCTTCCGGCAGGGACTGCGCTCGCTCCTGCGTCAGCAGCCCGACGTCGAGGTCGTGGCCGAGGTCGAACGCGCGGCCGATCTCCTCGGCACGCTCGCCGTCACGCCCTGCGATCTCCTGCTGCTCGACCTGCAGATGGAGCGCTGGATGATGAACGACATCGAGCACCTCTCGAGCGTGACACGCGTCATCGTGCTCACGGCGAGCGAGCGGATCGAGGACGGGCTCGCCGCCATCCGGCTCGGCGCGCGCGCCATCGTCCAGAAGCGTTTCGGCGTCGAAACGCTCATGGAGGCGATCCGCGCCGTACAGGAAGGGCTCGTCTGGATGCCGGCGACGCTCCAGGCCGAGCTTGCCTCGCAGCTCCGGGGCGCGCCCGCCGTGAAGCTCACGACGCGCGAGGGCGAGGTCGTCCGCTGCGTCGCGCTCGGCATGCGCAACGCCGAGATCGCCGAGCGCTGTCAGATCAGCGAAGCGACCGTGAAGACGCACATCAACAACATCTTCGCGAAGCTCGACGTCCGCGACCGCGTCGAGCTCACGCGCTACGCCTTCCGCACGGGACTGCTCAGCCCGCGCGAGTGACCGCGCGCCGCGCGGCTACGCGTGCCCCGCGCCTTCGAGATCGACCAGGCAATACTCGGGCGTCAGCTCGAGGTACTCGGCGCGCGCGACCAGGCCGTCGAGCCTCCGGTAGACGAGGCCTTCGGCGACCTGGCCCCGCGGATTGCGGAAGCGGCGGCGGCGCGGCGGCTCGGCGACGATCCAGATCTCCGCTCCGTTGTGCTCGGGGGCCACACGCCAGGCGCCGTAGTCACCGGCGCGGACGCGGGCTTTGCGGAGGAGGGTGGCTTGGGGCTTCTCGCGTGCGTCCAGCATAGGCGCCGCGAAGCTGCATGACCGATGCCATGGACGAGCAGTAGGCAAATCGAGGGGTTTTCGCTACCTGGAGCGGGCGAGGCCGGCAAGAAACTGTCGGTCGCCGGGTCCTTTTGCCGGCGGCCTGACTCGCGGGAGGCGCCGTTGGCGATCGGAGTCGGCATCATCGGGACGGGCAAGCACGGGGGGCGCTACCTGCGGCACGTCGCGGACGTGCCGCGCCTCCGGGTGGCGGCGCTCTGCCGCCGCGACCGGGTCGCGGGGGAGCGGCAAGCGGCGGCCGTCGGCGCCCGCTTCCATGCCGACCCCGAAGCGCTCGTCGCCGACCCCGCCGTCGATCTCGTGGTGCTCGTCGTCCCTCCGACCCTGAACGTGCGGCTCGCGACCGCCGCCGCCCGCTCCGGGAAGGCGCTGCTCATCGAGAAGCCGCTCGCCCCCACGGTCGCCGAGTGCCGCGTCATCGCGGAGGAGGCCACGCGCGCCGGCGTGACCGCGATGGTCGCGCACACCCTCCGCTTCAACGGGGTGGTGCGCGCGCTCCGCGAGGCGCTGCCGTCGATCGGCCGGCTCCATGCCGCGGTGCTGACCCAGCGCTTCGAGCCGTCGGAGCTCGGGTGGCTCGATCGCCGCGCCGAGTCGGGCGGCGGCATCGTCCTCCACACGGGTGTCCACGGCTTCGACGCCCTCCGCTTCCTCACCGGCCGCGAGGCGATGCGTGTGAGCGCGGCGGCCGGGCGGGTCGCGACGCGCGACACCGAGGACAATTTCGCGGCGACGATTGCGCTCGACGACGGGATCCTGGCGCAGGTCGCGGGCTCGCGCGCCACCGTCGGTCGCGGCGGCGCGATCGAGCTCGCGGGGCGCGCGGGCCAGCTCGTCGGCGATCACGTCCACGGCATCGCGGCGCGCCTCGTCGGCACGACGCGCATGGAGCTCGCCATCGGCGCGCCGGCGATGACCGTCGAGGCGGTCCTCGCGGAGATGGCGGCGGCCCTCGTGCAGCGCCGGACCCCCGCGATCACGCTCGCCGACGGCGCCAAGTCCGTCGCCATCGCCGAAGCGTGCTATCGCTCGATCGCGAGCGGCCGCGCCGAGGCCGTCGAGCGCTGGTGAGGCCCGGACGCGGCGCCGCGGCCATGCGGTTCGTCGTGAACGCGCCGTAGCCGTCGGCGACGAGAAAGCGCGCGCGGCTGCGAGGATCGCGGCGACCGTCGCCTGCGAGCGCGCTTGCGAGGGCAATTCGCGCGGTCACGAGGCGGTGGGAGGGCGCATGGTCGAACGCGAGTTGTAAACACGAGCGCGCGCTCGTATCCCTACGCGGTCGCGAAGGAGGCCGCACTGCACGAAGCGCTGAGGGATCCGAAGGTGACGGCGACGTTGGATCGGCTGCACGCCGCCGCGAAGGGCGACCGTTGGGTGTTCCTGCGCGCGGCGCCGGCCGGGCTCTGGTCTGTGCTGACCGGCCGCTCGATGCTCGACGGCGTCCTGCCGTACTTGAAGGATGCCTACATTCCGATCTCGCCCGAGCAAGGCGAGCTCCTCTACCTCACCGCGCGCCTGATCGACGCGCGCACGATCGTCGAGTTCGGCACGTCGTTCGGCATCTCGGCGCTCTACCTTGCGGCAGCGGCGCGGGCGAACGGCGGGCGCTTCTTCGGCAGCGAGCGCGAGCCGAACAAGATCGCCTCCGCGCGCGCCAACCTCGCCGAGGCGGGGCTCGCCGACGTCGCCGAGGTGCGCGAGGGCGACGCCATGGAGACGTTCGCCGACCTGCCGCCGCCGGTCGACCTCGTGCTCCTCGACGGCTGGAAGGACCTCTATCTGCCCATGCTGCGGCTCCTGCAGCCGAAGCTCCGCAAGGGTACCGCCGTGTTCGCCGACAACATCTTCACCTTCCCGAAGGAGCTCGCGTCGTACGTCGCCTTCGTGCGCGATCCGGCCAACGGCTTCGAGTCCACGACGATTCCGCTCGGGCACGGCCTCGAATACTCGGTGCGGGTGCGCTGAGCGCGGCGCGCGGGCGTGCTCCGAGGTCGCGGTCCGACCGCGCTTTTCATCCCTCCCGCGTGACCGTGCCCGCGCCCGCGTCGAGGACGAGGCGCTCGCCGTCGCGGAGGCGGCGGGTGGCGTCGAGCACCCCGACGAGCGCCGGGATGCCGAGTTCGCGAGCCACGATCGCTCCGTGCGAGAGGATGCCGCCGGCCTCGAGCACGAGACCGGCGGCGCGTTCGAGGACCGAGGTCCATCCCGGATCGGTGTAGACGGCGACGAGCACGTCGCCGGCGGCGACGCGCTCGAAGTCGCGTGGATCGCGGACGATCCGGGCCGGGCCGACGCAGCGTCCGGGCGCGCCGAGCTCGCCGGCGAGGACGCGGTCGTCGTTCGCGCCCACCCGCGCCGGCGGCGTCGCGACGTCGAGCGTCTCGGGCGGGGGGGCCGCCGCGTCGCGCGCCGCCGCCTCGCGCCGCGCCGCGATCCGCGCCGCGAGCGGAGCCGGATCGTCGAGGGCGAGCACGAGCTCTTCGACGTCGAGCCAGAAGACGTCGTCGGCGGCCGCGACCCTGCCGCGTGCGACGAGGGTCGCTCCGAGGGCGCGTACGACCTGGCGGAGTCGCGCGAGGAAGAAGTCGGCGTGATACCGCATGTTCTCGCGGAGCGCGTAGTAGCGCTGCGCGTAGTCGAGGAGCCAGCCGAACGCAGCGCGGCGGGCGGCGCCGGTCGGGCCTCCGCCGAAGGCGGCGAGGAAGCGCGCGGTCGCCGCGAGCCGGCGCTCGACCAACGCGGCGCGATCGAGCGCGGCGTCCGTCCCGGCGGCGAGCGCGAGCTCGACGACCATCGCGGGCGATTCGGCCCAGGTCGGGCACGAGAGGTCGCGGCCGGTCAGGCGATGCCCGTGCTGGTCGAGGAAGCGGCGAAACGCCCGCGCGGCGGCGCCGCCGTCGTCACGGAGGAGGAGCGCGGCGGCGGTCTCGAGGTCGTGGGCGGATACCGCGGCGCCGACACGCGGCTCGGCGCGGAACAGGCGCGCGAGCGTGTGGAGGTCGTAGTGCGCCTCCAGGGACGCGACGCCGGGGACGCCGACCGTGAGGGCCGCCAGATCCTCGGGACGCCCTGGCGCCCAGCGCCGGCCGAGCTCGTGCACGAGATGGAAGAAGACGTAGGCGAAGACCATCCCCCAGCTCACCACGTCGAGGAAGCGACCGAGACGCTCGGCGACGTGGACGAGCTCGTCGCGGAGGTTGCGCGGCGATGGTTCGGCGCCGAACGTGCCTCGGTTCTGGAACCCGCGCCGGACCTCGATGCACTCGCGGTCGAAGGCGGCGGCGCGCTCCCAGGGCGCCCAGGCGGGCTCGTTCCGCCAGGCACGCTCGGCGATCGCGAGCGCCCGGAGGCCGCCGCCGATCCACGACGCGCCCGATCCGAGCCCGGCGCGCGCGACGCCCGGAAGGAGGCCGAGAAGCCCCTCGCTGCGGAGCCCGGCGGGCAGGAGGCGGAGCGTCTCGGCGACGAGCGCCCCGTTCACGTAGACGTGGCTCGCGTGGTGCCGGAGCGCCGGCATCGCGGCGAGCGCGTCCAACCCCGCGGCTTGCAAGGGGCGGCGCATCATGTGCTCCGCCATCGGCTCCGCGAGGAGGGAATAGGTGAGCGGCGTCACCGGCCCGCTCCAGAGCTCGCTGGCGATCCGGCGCGTCCAGAGGGGTGGAGGAATGAGAAAGGTGCTTGACATTACAGGGTCATCCGCCTACTTCTGAACGGCCGTTCATTTCTGAATTGAAGCTCACCAGCCCCATGCCGACACGTACAGCGACCCTCGCCAACCTCGATGATCGGAGCCGGCAGGACCGCCGCCGCGCCCGCACCCGGAGCCGGCTCCTCGCGGCGGCCAAGCGGATGCTCGCGACCAAGGGATTCCACGGCACCAAGATCGCGGACATCGCGGCCGCCGCCGACGTCGGCACCGGCACGTTCTACCTGTACTTCCCCACCAAGGATGCGCTCTTCGCCGACCTCGTGCGCGAAACCGCGCTCGCCGCCAAGGAGGCGATGGACGCCGCCAAGGCCGCGCACGCGAATCCGGTGGAGCGTGCCCGCGTCGGCGGCGAGACCTTCTTCCGGTTCGCCGCCGAGAACCGCGACGTCTTCAAGATCCTCTTCGGCCACAGCGCGCATTTCAACGAGCTCTTGCGCGAGGTCCATCAGATCTTCGTGGCCGACATCGAGCAGGATTTCGCCGCCGGCGTCGCCGCCGGCGCGTTCCGCGACCTCCCCCCGGCGTTCGCCGCCCAGGCGATCGTCGGGTTGCTCACGCAAGTCGTGTCCTGGTGGATCGACCGCCGGGACGTCTCCATCGAAGAGATCACGTCCATGACTCACCGCATGCTCACGCAGGGCACGACGGTGCAAGGAGAACACCCATGACCGAGCCCGCCGTCGCCGCGAGCGACCTCGACGCCGTCGAGGACTTCACCGAGCGCCTCTCGACCACCTTCGACACCTGCTACACGTGGTCGTACGACTCGTTCAAAGCCGGTCTCCGCGCCCTCTACGACAAGGCCAAGCAGAATCAGTGGGACCAGGCGACCGCGCTCGACTGGTCGATCGACGTCGATCCCGAGGCCGAGAACCTTCCCGACATGAACAACCCGCTCTTCGGGACGCGCCTCTGGGCGAAGCTCACCGAGCGCGAGATCCGGAAGTTCCGCCAGGAGCAGCTCTCGTGGAGCCTCTCGCAGTTCCTGCACGGCGAGCAGGGGGCGCTCCTCGCGACCGCGCAGATCGTCGACGCGGTGCCGTGGATGGACGCCAAGTACTACGCAGCGACGCAGGTGATGGACGAGGCGCGCCACGTCGAGACCTACGACCACTACCTGCGCGACAAGGTCAAGAAGGAATACCCGATCAACCCGCACTTGAAGACGCTGCTCGACCAGATCCTCACCGACTCGCGCTGGGACATGAAGTACCTCGGCATGCAGATCCTGGTGGAAGGCCTCGCCATGGCGGCCTTCGGGCTCATGGAGAAGTTCTCGAACGAGCCGCTCTTGAAGCAGCTCACGCAGTACATCATGCGCGACGAGTCGCGCCACGTGGCATTCGGCGTGCTGTCCCTCGAGGGCGTGTACAAGGACTTCAACGAGCGCGAGCTCCGCGAGCGCGAGGAGTTCACCTACGAGGGCTGCCGCCTCATGCGCGACCGCCTCTACGCGGTGGAGGTGTGGCAGGAGATGGGGCTGCCGATCGAGGAGACGCACCAGATCGTGATGCAGTCCGAGATCATGCGCGAGTTCCAGAAGATGCTGTTCTCGAAGGTGGTGCCGAACTGCAAACGGCTCGGGCTTCTCACCCCGTGGGTGCGCGAGCGGTTCCACGAGCTCGACATCCTGAAGTTCGAGCACGAAGAAGCGAGCGCGTAACACCCGTCGTGGCGAGCGTCGGGCTTGAGGTCTCCCGGCGACTCGGTAAGGTCGTACCCATGAGCGTCGAGCAGCTCCGTGCGGCGGACGCGGCGTATTTCTACCTGGAGACGCCGAGCCAGCACATGCACGTGACGGCGACCATGTTGTTCGAGCCGCCGGGCGTTCGCCTGCCGGACGGCGAGGCTCCCGACGCGCAGATGGTCGCCGCATCCACGGCCGAGCGCCTCGCGCGTCGCCTCGCGTCGGAGCCGACCTTTCGCAAGCGGCTCGTCGAGGCGCCGCTCACGATCACCCATCCCGCCTGGGTGCAGGCCTCCGAGTTCGATCTCCGCGACCACTTGCGTCTGGTGACGCTGCCGCCGCCGGGATCGCGCGAGCAGCTGCTGGAGCACGTCGGCCGCATCGCCGGCACGCCGCTCGCCCGCGAGCGGCCGCTCTGGGAGCTGTGGGCCCTGGCCGGAGTGGAAGGCGGCCTGGTGGGCATCGTGCTGAAGGTCCATCATTCCATGGTCGACGGCGTCTCCGGCGTCGAGCTCTTGGGACGCCTCTTCGCCGACGCCTACCTGAGCGGCGCGCCCGAGGCGCCCGCCGCCGGGCCGACCGAGCCGTCGCTCCCCGAGCTCGCCGCGTCGGTGCTATCGTCGGCGTTGGCGCTGCCGCTGCGGGTGTACCGCACGCTGGCGCGAACCGTTGCCGCTCTCGGACCCGTGATGCGCACCGCGATCGAGAACGCCAATGCCGACGCGGCGCCGACGCTGCCGTTTTCGGCGCCGCGCACCCTCCTGAACCGGGCGCTCACCGCGGAGCGCCGGGTCGCGTTCGGAAGCGTGCCTCTCGCCGCGGTGAAGGAGGTGAAGGCCGCCTTCGGCGTGACGGTGAACGACGTGGTGCTCGCCGGCTCCGCGCTGGCGCTCGGCGAGTACCTGCGCGCGCACGGTGAAACGCCGGGCCGACCGCTGGTCGCCAGCGTGCCCGTCTCCGAGCACGGCGCCCCCGGGGCCGGGCCGGCGACCAACCGCGTCTCCGTGATGTTCGTCGGCCTGCCGGTGCACCTCACGCGCGTGGAGGACGTTCTGGCGTTCGTGCACGGGCAGACGAGCGGCGCCAAGAAGATCCACGGGTCGTTCGGCGCGACGATGCTCGCCGAATGGGTCGATCTCGCGCCGCCGGCGCTGTTCGCCGCGGCGATGGGGCTCTACTCGCGCTGGCGGCTCGCGGACCGCTTGCCGCCGCCCCATAGCGTGGTGATCTCGAACGTTCCGGGGCCGCCGTTCTCACTGTCGGTCGGGAACGCCCGGCTCGTCGCGGCATATCCGATCGGTCCCGTGCTCGAAGGTGCGGGCGTCAACATCAGCGTGGTGAGCTACATCGACACGATCCACGTCGGGTTGGCCACCTGCCCGCGCGCGGTGCCGGACCCGGCCAAGCTCGCCGAGGGCATCGTGCGCGCCGTAGGCGCCATGCAGGAGGCGGCGCGCCGCCCCCGGGATACGGAGCGCGTCCGTACCTCCGGAAGCGGCGCGTGATGCGCTAGTCCTCGTACTTGAAGGAGACCTTGACCTTCGCCCGGTAGAGGGTGACCTTGCCGTCCTCCACCGTCATGTCCAGTTGGACGATCTCGGCAACGCGGAGATCGCGCAGGGTCTTCGCGGCGCGCTCGACGGCGACCTTGGCCGCCTTCTCCCAGGAATCGGGGCTGGTGCCGACGAGCTCGATGATCTTGTACACGCTGTCCGCCATGGGACACCTCCTTGTCGGGTTGGGTTCAATTGGGCCAACGAACGCCCACGAGCCTACTCCCAAGAACCGCGCCAACGAAATCTCCTCGTCCCGGCGGTCCCGTTTTCCCAGGCCTGCGTGAGACGGGGCGGGCCGCCTCCCCGCGCGCGGGAAACGCGCCGGGGTCAGCCGGCGAGGCGGCAGACCAGCAGGATCTCGTCGGCCCGCTCGAGATCGACGAGGCCCCGGGTCAACACGAGCTTGCGTTCGAAGCGGAGCGCTAGCGGCATGAAGACGTGGTTGTACCACCAGATCGCCCGGCCGCGGCGGTGCACGAGGAACCACATCCCGCAGTCGATGAGCCGGGACGACTTCGGCTGCATCGAGTGCTCGGCCGTCTGCTCGACCACCAGCCCGTGTCGGTCGAGCATGGCGAGCAGGCGTGCGGGCTCGTAGCGGCGACAGTGCCCGACCAGCTCGTCGAGCATCGTCCAGCGCTCGGGGTGCAGGGGGATCGAGAGGAGGAACGTCGCGCCCGGCGCCGCGGTCCGGGTGAGCTCGCCGAGCGCCGCGTCGTCGTCCTCGACGTGCTCGACGATGTCGAGCGCGCAGACCAGCTGGAAGCGCCGGCTCGGAAACGGCAGGGCCGTGATCGACGCGCGCGTCGCGTGACCGCCGTGCGCGCGGAGCGCGGCGACCGCCGGGCCGCTGATGTCGGCGAAGTGCGTGCCCGCGATCGGCAGGCGCGGCCGCAGCCCGGGCGCCACCTCGAGCCGCCGCGTTGCCCCGGCGGCGAGGTCGCGGACGAGCGGCCAGGTGTTGAAACGCTCGGGGCCGATCAGGCGCGACTCGCGCCAGAGGTCGTCGAAGAACCGCTGGTTGGTCGTGCGGAGATCCTGGTCGCTGCGCGGGCGCGCGGGTCCGGTCACGCGCCGCTCGGTTCCCGACCGCGAAGAACTTCGGGTCGCACGCCCCGGCCTCAGCCGAGCACGCCGTCGGCGGCGAGGCGGGCGATCTCCTCGTCATCGACGCCGAGCTCCGCCAGCACCTCGAACGTGTGCGCGCCGGCCTCGGGTGCGCCGCCGCGCGGACCGACGTCGGCGCCCGCGATGTGGAACGGCGTGCCGATCGTCTCGAAGCGGCCGAACGTCGGATGGTCGATCTCGGTGATCCACCCCATGGCGCGCGCCTGCGGGTCGGCGATGACGTCGGGGAGTGTCGCGACGGGCGCCCAGATGAGGCCGTGGGCGTCGAGCCGCGCCGCCCACTCCGCGCGCGGCCTGGTCGCGAACGCCGCGGCGATCGCAGCCGTCAGCTCGACCGTCTCGTCGCGCCGCTTCGCGAGCGAATCGTAGCGCGGATCGCTTCCCCACTGCGGCTTTCCGAGCGCGGCGCAGAAGCGCGGCCAGTACGGATCGGGCTGCGGCATGACGAGCAGGATCCACTCGCCGTCGCGGCATTGGTACGAGTTCCAGATCGGGTTCGCCGGGCGTGAGCGGTCGTGCCGGCGCGGCTGCTCGCGCTGCACGAGCGCGGCCTGGAAGTCGGTCGCGAGCGTGTACATGCCCGTGCCCTGCAACGTGACCTCGACGTACTGCGCTTCGTCGGTGCGGTCGCGAACGCGGAGCGCGGCGAGTACGGCGGCGAGGACGTTGAGCGCGGTCGTGTGGTCCCCTTGTCCGGCGCGGCAGAGCGGGGGCGGCGAGGGCGGCTCGCCGACGAGGCCCATGATGCCCGTGCGCGCCCAGAAGGCCGCGTAGTCGAAGCCGGGTCGGCCCGCGTCGGGACCGCGGCGTCCGTAGCCGCTGAAGGCGGTGTAGACGACGCGCGGGTTCACGGTGCGCACGTCGTCGAAGTCGAGGCCGTAGCGTACGCAGCGCGGTTGGATGAGGTTCGTGAGGAACACGTCGAACGTGGCGGCGAGCCGCCGCACGAGCGCGGGACCGCCGGGGCGATCGAGCGCGACCGTCACGGAGCGTTTGCCGCGGTTGTCGCACTCGAAGGCGTAGTTGTGCTCGAAGGGCCGCGAGTAGCCCATCGACGTCATGCGGTAGCCGCGAAAGACGTCGCCTTCGGGCGGCTCGATCTTGACGACCTCGGCGCCGAGATCCGCCATGAGCGCGCCCGCGGCGGGCGCCGCGAGCCAGTTCGCGACCTCGAGCACGCGAATGCCGGAGAGCGGGGCGATGCGGGACGCGGTCATCGGGCTCGCATATGCGCGCGCCGGAGCGACCGCAAGCGGGCGCACGCCGTCGCCGCTCAGCGCAGCAGGAGCGGCAGCGCGCGGATGCCCGCGATCACCGACGACTCGGTGCGCACGACCTCACCCGCGAGCTCGACCGTCGCGAAGCGTTCGAGGAGCTTCTCGAGGAGCGCCCGACCTTCGAGGCGGGCGAGCGCGGCGCCGAGGCAGACGTGCGGGCCGAAGCCGAACGCCACGTGCGGGTTCGGGGTGCGGTCGACCTGGAACTCGCCGGCGTTCGAGCCGAACACGGACTCGTCGCGGTTGGCCGATGCGTAGAGCATCAGGACCGGCTCACCGGCCGCGATCGCGACGCCGCCGAGCTCGGTCGCGCGCGTCGCCGTCCGCATGAACGAGATGACGGGGGTCGTCCAGCGCAGCCACTCCTCGACCGCCGGCGCCACGAGCGCCGGCTCGGCGCGTAGGCGCGCCCACGCCTCCGGGCGCGTCGCGAGCGCCGCCATCCCGCCCGAGATCATGTTGCGGGTGGTCTCGTTGCCGGCGATCAGGAGCTGCTCCTGGAACAGGAGGATCTCGTCGTCGGTGAGGCGGTCGCCGTCGATCGCGGCGTTGGCGAGCGCGGTCGTGAGGTCGTCGCCGTCGACGCCGCGCCGGGCGATGGTCGCGGCGAGGAGCGTCGTGCGCTGATCCGCGCGGGCCGCCTCGATCTCCTCCCGCGTCATGGGCGTCGATCCGGGGATCGCCGCGTCCGACCAGCGCAGGACGCGCGCGTCGTCGACGTGGTCGAGTCCGAGGAGCTCGCGGATGATCGCCACCGGGAAGGGGATCGCGACCGCTTCGGTGAAGTCGACGGTCGTGCCCGCGGTGAGCCGCTCGACGAAGGCGCCCGCGCGCGTCCGCACCCGCGTCTCGAGCGCGCGCATCACGCGCGGAGCGAACCCGGGCTGGACGAGGTTCCGATACCGGGAGTGCTCCGGCGCGTCGGTGTGCATCATCGTGGGCGGGAACGGGTAGGTGACGCCGATCTCCACCGCGAGGACGCCCTGCGAGGAGCAGAAGGTCGCGGGGTCGCGCGAGACCGTCATGACGTCGGCGTGATGGGCGAGAGCCCAATAGCGGAACACGGGGTTCCACAGGACCGGTGCCTCGCGACGCAGGCGCGTGAGGTGCGGCCCCGGATCGCCGGCCCAGAAGGCGGGGTCGTTGAGCGGCGCCCAGAGCTCCTCGGGCGCGTTCCTGGGATCGACGGTCATTGCTCGCGGCCGGGCATCGGTCGGCGTCGCCGGTGCCCGTTCAGAGCGTCGTCCACAGCACCCGGAGCGCCATGAGGACGGTCGCCGACGTCGCGACGACGAAGCTCACCGCCCGCCACGGCTGGATGTGATGCATGTAGCAGTAGGTGTGCGCCAGGCGCGCGAGCGTGAAGGTCCAGCAGAAGACCTTGGCGCCGAAGGGCGACGCGCCCGTCAGCACGTAGACGAGGCCGACCGCGAAGAAGATCGGAATGGCTTCGAGGTCGTTCCGTTGGATGCGGAGCGCGTGCGCGACCTCGGGGTGCTCCTGGTCGCCGGCGGTCGCGCCCGGCGGTCCGAACGTGGCGGCGTCCTCGGCGTTGATGAAGCCTCGGGTCCGCGAGCGTTGCGTGCCGGTGTAGACGGCCGAGAACACCATCTTCAGGCCGAGGATGGCGGTGCAGAAGGCGTAGGTCCGAAAGGCGGGATTGGCCAACAAGGTTTCCACGCGCGTCCTCCCTCGTGAGCGGTCGTCGCTCGCCAGTGCCATGCGTCCGGGTGACGGTCAATGGCGCGCGCCGCGCGGGTCGACCTCCGGGCGCGGCCCGCGCGGCGCGTGGCGCGGGTCGCGGCGCGCGTGTAGGAAGTCCGGCGATGCGGTCGTCGCCGGTCCGCGCGGTAGTCGTCGCGCTCGTGCTCCTCCTCGCCGCGTGCACGCCCGCGGCGCGCATGCATGGACCGTGCACGGACGACGGCGCGGTCGACGAGGCGCGCAAGCTCACCGCGGTCGTCGCCGCGTTCACCGAGGCGCGCAAGCGCGTCGACCCGTACTGGGCCTACTACTTCGGCATCGAGGACGATCTCCCGAAGTTCGGCGACTATCCGAGCCCCGAGCAGCGCGAGCGCTCTCGCCGGACGTACGAGACCGCGCTCGCGGCCCTCGGCGCGGTTCGGCCCGAGCGGCTCGCGCCTCGCGATCGCCGGACCTTCTCACTCTTTCGCGGGGATGTGGAGGTGTCGCTCCTCGGCTTCGATTTCCCGAGCGAGCTTCTCGACTTCACCCAGATGGACAACCGCGCCCTCCGCTTCCTCGACGACACCAATCCGGCGCTCACCGACTTTCCGTTCGACTCGGTCGCGCACTACGAGGCCTTCCTCGCCCGCGCCGACGGCTTCCCGGCGTACGTCGACCGGCAGATCGCGACACTTCGGCGCGGCATCGCCGCGGGGATCGTCCAGGAGTGCGGCATCGTCGACGCCTCGCGGAAGACCTACGCGGCGGCGCTCGCGGCGGCGGACGAGGCCCATCCGTTCTGGCGTCCGATGACGGTGATGCCGGCGGAGTTCGCTGCCGCCGACCGGGCGCGGATCGGCGCCGGCTTCCGGCGCGCGATCGCCGACCTGATCGTGCCCGGCTACCGGAAGCTCGACGCGTTCCTGCGCGACGAGTACCGCCCGCGTTGCCGTCGCAGCCTCGGGCTCGGCGGCCTGCCGCGCGGGGGCGAGTGGTACGCGTACGCGATCCTCGCCAATACCGATCTGCCGCTCGCGGCGGCCGACGTACACCGGATCGGCCTCCGCGAGGTGGCACGCATCCGCGCAGAGATGGACGCGATCCGGCGCGAGGTCGGCTTCGCGGGCTCGCGCGCAGCCTTCCTCGCCGCGTGGCGCCGGGCGCCCGCGAACCGCTTCCGCGACGCGGACGAGATGTTCGCGGCGTTCCGCGGAGTGAAGCGCGAGATGGACGCGCTCACGCCGCGCTGGTTCCACCTGCGCCCGACGAGCGACTACGAGATCGTGTCGGCGAGCAACCCGCGGAGCGCCGCCGCGAGCTACTCCGGACCGACCGACACCGTGCCGCGCGGCCGTCTCGTCCTCAACACGATGAACCTCGCCGCCGTCGCCAGGGACCGCGTGCCGACGCTCTCGCTCCACGAGGCGGTCCCGGGACATCACTTCCAGATCGCGCTCGCCTTCGAGATGAAGGACCGGCTGTCCGAGTACCAGCGGAAGATCTTCGGCTCGACCGCGTTCGTCGAGGGATGGGCGCTCTATGCCGAGAGGCTCGGGCGCGAGATGGGCGTCTACCGGACGCCGATGCAGCGGCTCGGCAACCTGAACGACGAGATGCTGCGCGCGGTGCGCCTCGTCGCGGACACCGGCATCCATGCGTACGGCTGGTCGCGGGCGCGCGCCCGCGCCTACATGCGCCGGAACCTCGCGCACGATCCGGGCGACATCGCCGTCGAGGTCGATCGCTACGCGGTCTGGCCGGGCCAGGCGCTCGCCTACAAGATCGGTGAGCTCGAGATCCGCGCCCTCCGCCAGCGGGCGGAGACGGGGCTCGGCGCGGCATTCGACGTCCGCGAGTTCCACGACGTCGTGATCGGGAACGGCACGGTGTCGCTCGGTGTGCTGCGGAGCCAGGTCGAGGAGTGGCTCGCGACGAAGCGCGCGGATTGACCCGTCCGCGCCACGGGGTCTGGGTTCCACGATCGGCTGGCCGTCGCAGGTGCTCGCGCCGGTGACGACCGTCCCGGGACCAGCAACGGCCTGTTCGTCGCCTTTGCCCGCGACGGAGACCGAGGACAAGGCACCGGCACCGACTCAGGACGGCATCCACCAGCGGCCGAGGTCCAGCTCGATCGCCTCGAAGGGCTCGGCATGTACGCGCGCGTCGCCGCCATGGGTGCTAGCCTCGTCGCCGACCTTGATGTTGCTGATCATGTCGATCAACTGGCCGAGGCGCGTCTTGTCGAGCGCGGGGCGGGCGTAGTCCCTGGGCAGCACGCCCTTGAGCGCGGGATTGTCGCGCTCGATCCCGGCCATCGCGTCGTCCACGAGCTGGCCGACGGTGCTCTGGCAGGCCTGGGCCTTCAGGTGCTGCCAGCGCGCTTCGGGCGGCACCCTGAAGATCGAGAGCGCGCGGTACTCGTCGGAGTCCTCGGCGTCGGCGTCCTTCTTCTCGACGCGGCCTCAAAGACCGCGGCTCATTCGCGCTGGAGGAAGGTGAACTGGCTCATGCGGCCGACACCTCCTCGCACAGGTCGACGAGCGAGGCGGCCTCCACGCCTTCGGCGAGTGGAAAGCGCTCCGTTCCGCCGTAGACCACGAGGCGCCGTTCGGGCCGGACGTCATCGCAGGCCAGGTGGAATCCGCGCTCGAGCTGCGGCGCGAGCCCGCGCTTCACCTCGATCGCCCACGGCTTGCGTCGGCCCGGAATCTTCAGCAGCAAGTCGATCTCCGCGCCGGCCGCGGTGCGGAAGAAGTACGCTTCGGTGCCAGCCGAGGCAGCCGCGATCAGCGACTCGATCGCCAGACCTTCCCAGCTCCCGCCTGCGACGGGGTGGGCGAGCAACCCCTCGCGGTCGGCGACGCCGAGCAGCGCGTGGACGATGCCGCTGTCGCGCACGTAGACCTTGGGCGACTTGACCAGCCGCTTGCGGATGTTGCCGTGCCATGGAGGGAGCCGACGCACCAGCAGCAGGTCCACCATCAGGTCGAGGTAGGTGGCAATCGTCTTGCCATCTACCGCCAGGGCACGGGCGAGTGCTGCGGCGTTCAGCAGTCCCCCTTGCTGGTGCGCGAGCATGATCCAGAAGCGGCGCAGGGTCTCCGCCGGGATGCGCGGCCCGAGCTGCGGGATGTCGCGCTCGAGGTAGGTGCGGATGAAACCGGTGCGCCAGCGCAGGCTCGCCGCATCGGACGCGGCGAGCAGGCTGTCGGGGAATCCTCCCCGCAGCCAGAGGCCGTCGAGACGCTCCCGGCCGGCCTCGCCCGCGTCGAGCGGCGCGAGCTCCAGGTAGCGAATGCGCCCGGCGAGCGACTCGCTCGACTGTCGGAGCAGGTCGATCGACGCCGAGCCGAGCATGAGAAAGCGCCCTTTGCCTCGACCGCGCCGCCGGCCGGCGTCGATCAGTCCCCGCAGGCCGCGGAAGAGCTGTGGCGTGCGCTGGACCTCGTCGAGGATCACGAGCTTGTCCTCGTGCTGCGGCAGATAGAGCTCCGGCTCGGTGAGCTTCGCCCGGTCGGCCTCGGACTCGAGATCGAGGTAGACGGCGGGTCGCTCCTTGGCGATCTCGAGGGCGAGGGTGGTCTTACCGACCTGGCGCGGTCCGAGCAGGGCCACGGCCGGGAATTCGGCCAGGGCAGCGGTCAGGTCCGGCAGGAGGCGGCGCGAAAGCATGCGCGCAATTATGGGGTTTCACTCCACAAATGCAAGGTTGACCTGGATCTCGCTACGGGCGACTCGTAGCGCTCGCGTCCGCAGCGCCTTCGCCGCGACGCCGCGGGCCGCACCCATTCCGCGCTTCTTTCAGTGCGCGGATCATCCTCCATCCGAGCGCCTCGCGATTCGCCGAACTTCGCCGAACGGATACCCCTCCGGGAGGTCTCGTCAAAGAACTCCCCGAAACGACGGTTCAGGCGCCGGGCGGAATGATCCTCGCGCTGAAAGGCGAGGACGGGACGCCGTTCACCATCCCAATCCAGCCTTCCCCGCCGAAGCGTTGCGACATGGTCTCACCTGGCGGCCGTCGCGGTATCCATGAAAGACCCGGATCCTCGTAAGACAAGGGAGCGGACGCGGTCGGCGATCGCCAGGAGTTCGTCGCGCGGCGGCTTCGACGCGGCTGCGCTGTCAGCGCCGCCGAGCACCGACACCCGTCCCTTATCCGCAAGGCGGCGGATCAGCATGTTCATGTCCGGCCGGCCGTTGCAGAGGCCGATCCGGCGGAGCGGCGTTGCGAGTACCGTGCCGCGGACGCGGCGCTCCAGCCATCCCGCGACGTCGAGCTGACGAGGCGGGACGACCGTGACCGGCTTTCCGGTCCGGCAAGCCTCGGCGATCATCGAGGCGCTGTCGCCGGTGACGACGATACGCTCGGCCAACCCGAGGAAGGCGGCATAGGGGTTGTCGGTGCCGGCGGCCTCCCAGCGATGGAGGACGTGCGGTACGGTGAGGTTTCGTGCCAGTGCCTCTACGGCGTCAAGCGGAGTCCGGCGACTCGTCGTCGCCAGAACCGACATGCCTTCGCGGCGCGCGAGCGCGCTCACGGTCTTTCCGAGCCGTGTCGCTGCGTCGGCATCGAAGGCGATCGACTTCGTTGCGCCGCCAACCACGAGCGCGAGATGAGGCGGCGCAGCCGCGCAGACGCGCGAACGCCAGTGGGCGGCGTCGCGATCGATGCGTTCCGACGCGAGGGCATTCAAAGGCAGATCGACGGTCAGAAGGTTCGGGGCCGCTGGGATGCCGTAGTGGGGCGGAGCAATTACGACGTCGAACCATCGAAGCGGAGCCCGAGGCCGGCCGAGATGGACCAGACGGGTGCGGTTCAGACTGCGCCTCCGGATCCAGCGGGCGACGGGTACCGCGCGCCGGCCGGATGCCAACACGATGGTGGGCCATGGCGGCGAGAGCGACGGCGACGAGGCGGCGAGGCTGACGCGGGTCGCGCCGAGCAGGACGTTCGGCAAGCGGAACGCCCGAGTATAGTGCAGGTGTTTCTCCTCGATCGGCCAGCCGAGCGAGCGGCCGAGGGTGCGGAGCTGCTCGTTGTCGCCGGTCTTGTCGCCGAGGAGCATCCAGGTGCGCGGCGAGTCCTTTGCGTTCAGCGACGACGAGATCGCGTGCATGCCGTTGCATGCACGCGCGACGCTGAATGAGGCATGAATTCCGCATTCACCCTTCGTTCATCTTGTCGCTTCGAGTCGCTACGCGATCGGCAGACGGAGCGTCGCGCGCAATCCGCCGAGCGTCCCGCGATCGAAGCGCAAGGTTCCGCCGTAGAGTGCGGCCAGGTCGCTCGTAATCGAGAGTCCGAGGCCCGAGCCAGGCGTGTCGTGATCGAGGCGCGTCCCGCGTTCGACGGCGCGCGACGTCGCGGCCGACGACAAGCCGGGGCCGTCGTCGCCGACGGCGATCTCGAGGGCGTCGTCGCGGCGCTCGGCGGAGATGCTGACCCGGCTCGCCGCCCACTTCCCGGCGTTGTCGACCAGGTTGCCGAGCATCTCTTCGAGATCTTGCCGCTCGCCTGCGAAGACGAGGCCGGCAGGCACGCGCACGTCGATCGCGAGGCGGCGCTCGGCATAGATGCGCTGGATCGTTGTGCGAATCTCCGCCACGACCGAACCGATTTCGGCGCGCGGGCCGACCGCCTGGTGCGACCCGGCCGCGGCGGCGCGTGTCAAATGGCGGTCGATGACGCTTGCCATGCGCTTCACCTCGGCGGCGATGCGCGCGCGGTCGGGGACAGGCTGCGTGGCCTCGACGGCCAGCACCGCGAGCGGCGTCTTCAGGCCGTGGGCGAGATTGCCCGCGTGCTCGCGCGCGCGTGCGATCCGGCCTGCGTCGCGGTCGAGAACGTCGTTCATGGCGCCGACCAGGGTCTGTATCTCGTGTGGGTAGCGGACGCCGAGCCGTGCTTGGCGGCCGTGCTGCACGTCGCGGAGCTCGCGTCCGAGGCGGCGAAGCGGCCGGAGGCCGTAGCCGACCTGCACGGCAACGGCGAGAAGCAAGGTGGCGGCGAGCGCGCCGAGGGCCGCCGCGAGCAGGCGATCGAAGCGCGCGATGTCGCGCTGAAGCTCGGCTTGCGGCGCGGCGACCGTCACGACGAGCGGCTGGAGACGGCCGGGGTAGGTCAAGCGCCGCTCGACGACGCGGAGCGCCTCGTTCCGCGGCCCGACGAGCCGGAGCGCGGCGGGTTCCGCGGACTGGGTGGCGGCGGACGCCAGCACGGCATCCCAGAGCGAGCGGGACGTCAGGCGGTGCGTACCGTCGCTCACCTGCCAGTACCAGCCCGAATAGACGCGATCGAAAGCCGGATCGGGGATGTCGCGTGCGAGCGTCGGCGCGCCGGTAGGAGGCACCTCGATCGCGGCGACGACGGCGAGGAGGAGCGAATCGAGACGAGCGACGAACGCCGACTCGACGGCGCGCCGGAACCCCCACGACAGTGCAATGCCCCCGGCGAGGAATGCGAGAACGATCCACACCGTCGTGGCGGCGAGGAGCCGGGTTCGAAGCGAGCGTGTGCCGCGCGTCGTTTCCGTGTGGATCGTCAGGGCGACGTTCCTCCGGGAGCCTCGATCACGACATGGCCTCCTCCGGTTCATCGATTCGATAGCCGAGGCCGCGCACGGTCTCGATGACGTTCACGCCGAGCTTTTTCCGGATGCGGCCGATCAGGACGTCGATGACATTGGAGTCGCGGTCGTGATCGCGATGGTAGACGTGGTCGACGATGTCGAGACGGCTCACGATGTGGCCGCGTCTATGCAGGAGGTATTCCAGGATGCGGAGCTCGCGCTCGGTGAGGCGGACGGGCGTGCCGTTCACGGTGACGCTGCCGCGCGAAGGATCGAGCCGTACGGGTCCGCACGCGAACTCGGCCGCGGCCGTGCCGCCGGCACGCCGCAGGAGGGCGCGCAGGCGCACGATCACCTCCTGGATCTCGAAGGGCTTCGTCACGTAGTCGTCGGCACCGGCGGAGAACGCCGCGAGCTTCTCCGGCCAGCGCCCACGCGCGGTCAACACGAGGACGGGGACCGTCACGCCACCGGCACGCCAGCGCTGCAGCACCGTGACGCCGTCGAGGAGCGGAAGCCCGAGATCCAGCACCACGGCGTCATAGGGCTCGATGCCGCCGAGATGGAGCGCCTCTTCGCCGTTCGATACGTGCTCCACGACGAACCCGGCGTCGTCGAGCGCGTCGGCGAGCGCTCGGGCAAGCGCCGGCTCGTCTTCGACTACGAGGATCTTCATCGCTTCCGCGCTTGGTCAGCGCCGATGCCCTCCGTGCGGAGCAGGCGACCATTCACGGCGTCGTAGGTGAGCTCGATGACGTGCCCCTTGTCGGTGAGGAGTTCGATCTCGTACTCCCAGCGCTCCTTCTCCCACTCGAGCTCCACTTCGACGATCTTGCCCTCGTAGGCGGCGTCGACCGCCGCCAGGATCGTCGCGAGGGGCACGATCTCACCGGCCTCGCGCGCGAGGCGTGCGCGCACGTGGTCGTTGGAGTCGGAGTCGGTCGCTCCGAGCGGGGCGGCCAGCGCCACGAGGAGGACCCACGGCAGGAAGATTGGAAACTTCGGCACGATCACGATCTGAGTTAGCGCCCGGCATTAAACGTCAGATGAACGGCGGAGTCACGACGGGTTCAGGCCCGCGCTCTACGGTTCGGTCATCGGCGCAATCGGGCGCCCAAGCACCACACAAAGGAGCGCTACCATGTTGAGGTTTTCCACGTATGGCATCCCCGGCGCGAGCCTCGTCGCGTTCATCATCACGGTTTCGGTCGGGGTCATCCCGGCCGCGGCGCATTCCGAGGCCAACAGCCTGCTGTCGTTTCCGGAAGTCACCCGCATCGTCGAAGCGGCCGGCTACACCCACGTGCACGACCTCGAATACGACGACGGCGAATACGAAGCCGACGCCATCTCGCCCGCGGGTGTGCCCGTGGACCTCCACATCGATCCCAGGGACGGCCGCATCCTGCGCGAGGAACGCGATTCGTAGGATGGCGCGCCATCTGCGCGATCCCGGAATGCTGCGCCGTTGCGTAGCGATGTTCGCTGCGCTGAGGAGGAAGATCGGCTCGGCTTCTCATGCCCGGGAAGCCGGTGCGCGATTCCCGTGTGAGACGCGCGTCCGAGCGCCCGCCCGAAAGGATCTTCGCGCTGTCGCACGGCGTGGTGGCGCGGTCCGTCCCTGGCACGCTGGCTGTTTTTGCTCTGGGAGACCTGCTCGTGCGCCACCGCTTCCGGCTATTGCTCTGCGCAGCGCTCACGGCCGCTCTGCTGTTCGTCCCGATGCGGCAGGGCCCGGCTGTCTTTCCCGGGGCGGATGGCGCGATCGCCTTGGCCGACGCCGTAGTGTCGGAGAGGCTCGCTGCCACGGCCGCCCTCTGGAGCGGCCAGACCTGGGGTATCGTGCAGGTGGTCCCGCGCGTCGCGCGCCATGGCGACCAGATCCACATGCACGGAATGGTGGGCGGCGGTCCGGCCGCGGAACCGTGGTGGAGCTGCTCACAGTACTCCGGCTGGTTTCCCAACGGCACGAGTCGGATCAGTCTCTTCGTTCCGGGCGACTGGGAGATGCCGTACACGGGCATCGACATCTTCGACCAGAAGGTCAACGTCATGGACAAGGACGGCGGCCCGAAACAGGCGCCGAAGCACGTGAAGCGCCTCGGTGTCCACGTCGCCGACGCGCTCGGTGCGCTCACCGTGGATGTCGTGAAGGACGAGGTGCTGTGTCTTCCGGCCGACGTCGCGCGCAACCCGTAGCGCGTCGGTTGCATTGCCCGCGGCAGGACGGGTCTGCTACCCGTCGCGGATGGGGCGCTCCTGGTCCAGCAACGGTCGTCGGTTTGCGCGCGCATGCTCGCTGCTCGTCCTGTCGGCGCTGCTCGGCGGCGCGGCCGCACCGTGCGGGCTCGTCCGCACGGCCGAGGCGGCGCCCGCGCTTTCCGCCATCCACCCGACCCTCGTCGATCCCCAGGGCGGCACGCGCCTCCTCGTGCGCGGCAGCGGCCTCACCGGCGTGACCGAACTCACAGTCGGCGGCGCTCCGGCGGGCGACCTGGTCGTGCTCGACGACGGTACGCTGTCGGCGCGATCCGGACCGGTCGCTCCCGGCCAGGGACTCGACGTCGTCTTCACGCGCGGCGCGGAGCAGGCGACCCTGCGCGCGGCGGTGGAGGCATGGAGCCCTGCCCAGCTTCCCGGCGCACGCGTGTTCGACGCGGCGAGCGGCGTGCAGGGCAGCACGCCCTCCAGCAGCTACGAGTGGCAGCGCCTGACCACCGAGATCGCGCCGGACTGGCGCGCGCGCGACGGCAACACACTCGCCTACCTTCCGGCGACCGGCCGGTTCTGGATGATCGGCGGATGGAACCCATATCCCGTCCCCGACGGCTTCGACGGCGTCGACCCGGCGTCCGGTCTGGCGCCGCGTCCCACGACGAACGAGGTCTGGTCGACCGCCGACGGCGTGCGCTGGCGCGAGGAGCTGCCCGACGGGCACCCGCTCTTCGACCGCCGCCACGCGCACGCGACCCTCGTCTGGCGCGACAAGCTCTGGATCGTCGGCGGAGACTTCTGGCTCGAACGCTACAACCACGACGTCGTCTCGAGCACGGACGGCGTGAACTGGACCGTCGAGGTCGCCGAGACGCCGTGGGCGGACCGCGCGCTCCTCGTCGCCGGCGTGTACGACGACAAGCTGTGGGTGGTGGGCGGCCAGACGCTCGACGGACCGCGCGAGGACTTCGTCTACCACAACGACGTCTGGCGCAGCGACGACGGCGTCCACTGGGTGCAGGTCGCCGCCGACGCACCGCCGAGCGCGACCCGCTGGTCGGGGCGCGGCATCTTCAACGACCTGGTCGAGTTCGCCGGCCGCATGTGGCTGATCGGCGGCGGCCGCTACCGCGACGACGCGGTGGGTTCGTCCTACCTGCCCGAGGTCTGGTCCTCGAGCGACGGCGTCGCCTGGCAGCAGCACGCAGCGCCGCCCTGGCGCGGGCGCATCTGGCACGACGTGCGGGTATTCGACGGCAAGCTCTGGGTGCTGTCGGGCGGCGATGAATTCGGCAATCTCAACGAGACCTGGTTCTCCGAGGACGGCGAGACCTGGACCGCCTTCGCGCCCGAGCGCAACATCCATCCCCAGTCGCACGCACAGGGCGTCGCGATCGGCGGCGACTTCCTGCTCTACGCGGGCGGCAACTACTCCTTCGGCGTCGGGCCGACGATCCGCGACGCGGACCGATCGGCGTGGCGGATGCGGGCGTTTCGCGGCGTCGCCGTCGACTCCTGGACCGACCGCGGCGCCGGCGCCGTCGTCGTGTCGGCGACCGGAGACGCGCGGCCGGTGCTCGATCCGGACGCGCTCGGCCCTGGTATCCCGGGAATCCAGTTCGACGGCTGGGCGTCGGTGCTCGAGCTCGCGACTCCCGAGTTGCAGCCCGGCGGGCGCTCCGTGTTCTGGGTCGGGCGCGCCCCGTGGATGCCGACGCCGCCCGACTGGCAAACGCCGCCCGTCCTGAATCCGCTGTGGACCGTCGTCGGGGACGGGGACGCGCAGTACTGCGCCGCCGGGCTCACCGACGGACGCCTGCACTACACGAGCTCTGCCGCCCCAGTCGGCTGGGACTTCGCCACTTTCGGGTCCGGGTTGCAGCAGCATCAGGGCGAGGTGCGATTCGCCGGCTTCACGCATTCGACCGACGGACGCGTCCAGGGCTGGGTCGACGGAGTCGCGGTGGGCAGCCCGGTCGACGTGGGCTACACGCCGTTCCACGGTTGGAGCCGCATCGGCGCGGGCGGCTATGCGGGCGTCGCGAACACGGGGTACGCAGGAACCCTCGGTGCGGTGATCATCCTGCCGGTGGCGGTCGACGTCACGACGGTCGATCGCATGCACCGCTGGGCGCAGGGCCGCTTCGCCACGCCGCCCTGCCCGTCGGCCGCACGGCGCGATCTCGCGCTGAGCGGCCCGCGCGGCGCTGCCGGCGAGCGGCGGATCAAGCTCCGGGGCACGGTCGCCGTCACCGCACAGCCGGCCGCTCCGCTCGACCCGAGCCAGGACGGGCTGCGCATCGAGATTCACGACGGCGACGGCAATGCCGTGCTCGACGCGATCTTGCCCCCGGGCCTCTACGACCGTGCGACGCGCGCCGGGTGGAAGGCGAACCGCGCGCGCACGAGCTTCACGTTCGTCGATCCGTTCGGCGTCGCCGGCGTGACCAGCGCGCGCGTCAAGACGGGCCAGCCGACGTACGGACGCCGTGAGGTCGATCTTCGGATGAGCGGTCGGAGCGCCGTCGCGGTCGGCGCGTCGGCCCTGCCCCTCGCCGCGCGGCTCGCGCTCGGACCGGTCGGCGACGGCGGGTTCTGCGCCGACCTGCGATTCCCGGGGCCGGCGCCGGAGTCCCCCGCGTGCGCCGCCGCGCGTGGCGGCGGGGCGATCACCTGTCATTAGATCATTTTCAGATTCTCCTCAGCTTCACGATCGGCCGATCAGCGCGTTCACGAGCCCGTACTCTGGCCGAAGCGAGAGGTGACCTCGGCCGCGGTGGGCGCGGTGTCCGCGTCGGTCGCGCACTCCCCGCGGTGGGCGGCGCGGCGCTCGTACGTGACGGAGATCCTCGAGCGCAATCTGGCGTGAGCGCGGAGCAGCTACTTCGAGACTGGCGCGCTTCGCGTGCCGCCACCCTCCGGTCCTCGAGGTCGGAAGAGGATCGAAAGATCGCGCGCCGGTGTCGCGCGGCGCGTCAGTCCTGCGGGCAGGACGAGCTGCCGAACGCTCGATCTCGAGGACGATGACCCCCGCTAGCGAAAGCCAGGGCGAATGCCCCGCGCCGGGTGCACGTTGTGCGAATTGACGTTCGGTGCCCCGCTCTTTAGCATCGTCACGCAACGACATCCGCCACGCTGCGGCCCGCCCGTGACGTCGGCTCCCAAGGAGATCCGCATGTCCGTCCTGATCCTCCGCGCCGCGGCCGTCGCGCTGTCGATCGCGGGTCTCGTCGCACCAGCCGCCGCCGCGCCGGCCGACGTCGGAGGCATACAGCGGCCCTCGACGGGGTCGAACGACCTCGTGACCGTCATCGTGAAGCTCGACGAGGAGCCGGTCGCGACCTACCGCGGCACGATCCGGGGTCTCGCGGCGACGAGCCCGCGCGTGACGGGTGCCGTGCGCCTCGATCCGCGCTCCGCGGCGGTCGGCGCCTACCGCGCCCACCTGGCGCGCAAGCACGATGCCTTCGCGCGCGCCGCGCGAAGCGCCGTCCCAGGCGCCCGCGTTCTCTACGGCTACGACATGGTGATTGGCGGTGTCGCAGTGCAGATTCCCGAGAGCGCGCTTGCGAGCGTGCAGGCCCTGCCCGGCGTCGTCGCGGTGTATCGCGAAACGTTCGGAGACCCCGATACCGACCTCACGCCGGCGTTCATCGGCGCGAAAGCCGTCTGGGGGAAGCTCGGCGGCCAGGGGAGCGCCGGCGAGGGCGTGATCGTCGGCGTCCTCGACACCGGCATCTGGCCCGAACACCCGTCGCTCGCCGACCCCGATCCGAAGGGCAAGCCCTACGTCGCCCCGCCGGGGACACGCGCGTGCGAGTTCTCGGGCGGCGCCAACCCCGGTCCGCCCTTCGCCTGCAACGGCAAGCTGATCGGCGCGTATCGCTTCATGGCGGGCCACGATGCCTGCACGACGTGCGCCCACCCCGCTGACGATTTCACGAGCGCGCGCGACGCCGACGGCCACGGCACCCACACCGCGACGACCGCGGCCGGGAACGGCATGGTGCCCGCGACCCTCTACGACATCCCGCGCGGCAAGGTCTCGGGCGTCGCCCCGCGCGCGCACGTCATCGCCTACAAAGTGTGCGGCGCTGCTCCGGGCGGGTGCCGCGGCTCCGACAGCGTCGCCGCGATCCAACAGGCGATCCTCGACGGCGTCGACGTCGTCAACTTCTCGATCAGCGGCGGCGACGAGCCGTACATCGACGCGGTCGAGCTCGCGTTCCTCGACGCGTACGCGAGCGGCATCTTCGTCGCGGCCTCGGCGGGGAACAACGGCCCGGCGGCGAACACCGTCGCCCACCGCGGCGGCTGGGTGACGAGCGTCGCCGCGAGCACGAAGAAGAAGAGCTATCGCAGCAAGCTGACGGTGAAGTCCGAGGACGGCGCCAAGCTGAAGCTCCTCGGCGCGAGCATCACGCCCGGAATCAAGGAGCCGGCACCGTTCCTCTTGGCGGCGAGCGCCGGCGACGCGAACTGCGACAGCGCGACCGCCGACGGCGCGTTCACCGGCATGATCGTCGGCTGCAAACGCGGCGGCAGCAGCGGCCGCACCCGCAAGAGCTTCAACGTCGCGCAGCGGGGCGCCGCCGGCATGGTCCTCTACAACGACCTCGCGGACCCGTCGCTCCTCGGCCTCGCGACCGACAACATGGCGATCCCGAGCATCATGGTCGACGGCGCCGAGGGCGCCGTACTGGTCGCGTTCGCCGCCGCGCATGCCGATCTCACCGCGTCCTTCACCCAGGGCAAGCCGGCCGGGAGCCGCGGGGATACGATCGCCACCTTCAGCTCGCGCGGCGGGCCGGATCTGTCGCTCGGCATCCTGAAGCCCGACCTCGCCGCGCCCGGGGTCCAGATCCTCGCCGGCAACACGCCGGCCGGCTACCTCCCCGAGCACGTCGACGGCGAGCTCTTCCAGGCGATCGGGGGCACCTCGATGGCGAGCCCGCACGTGGCGGGCGCGGCGGCGCTCCTTCGCGCCTTCCAC
Source organism: Deltaproteobacteria bacterium (assembly GCA_020848745.1). Lineage (NCBI taxonomy): Bacteria > Pseudomonadati > Myxococcota > Myxococcia > Deltaproteobacteria bacterium. The sequence goes on from JADLHM010000098.1 coordinate 137,017, forward strand.
CCGAGCTGGAGCCCCGGACGGATCAAGTCGGCGCTCATGACGACCGCGTGGACCAAGACCGTCGTACGGGAGGACGGCGTCACGCCGTTCACGCCCTTCGACGCCGGCGCCGGCCGCATCGCACTCAAAGGAGCGCTTGCCCCCGGCGCGACCTTCGACGTACCGGCACAGGACTATCGCGATCATGCGGCGGAGCTCTGGAAGGTGAACCACCCGAGCCTGTTCCTGCCGGCGTCGACCCCGGGATCCCTGACGGTCGAGCGGACGCTCCAGAGCGAGCTCGAGAAGGACAGCGTGTGGAAGCTGACGGTCGTTCCGGCCGCCGGGCTCACGATCTCGGTGCCGGCCGAGATTACGCTTCCCGCCGGGGGCACCGCGACCTTCCCGATCACGGTCGACAAGAGCGGGCTCGCCCCCGGCACCGTCGCGCACGCGACGCTGCAGCTGAAGGGCAAGGGCTCGCTGCACCTCCCGATCACGGCGGTCGGAACCGTTGCGCTCCCGAACCTCCGGATCACCGATGCCTCGGTCTCGAGCCCGCTCACGGCGGGGCAATCGGTCACCGTCGCGCGCACGCTGCTGAACGCGGGCACCGCCGACGCCGCGCCGAACTACCAGGAGTTCTGGCTTTCCGCCGACACCCAGTTCGACGGGGGGGACGTCTACTTCACGCGCTGCCAGCGCGCCGTCCCGCTCGGCGCCGGTCAGTCGAGCTTCTGCAACTTCGACACCACGTTCGCGCCCCAGTTCCCGGTGGCCGCGGGCACGTACCACGTGCTCGTGATCGCCGACAGGCCACCCGCGGTCGTCGAAAGCAACGAGACCGACAATATTTTCGTGATGCCGACGACCGTGACCGTGAACTGACGGCGGCTATCACGACTGCCCGATGGGGACAGTGGCCGGCCTGCCCTTGCCGAGCAGTCAACGGCGTAGTAGCTAATTGGCAAGTGAGTCACACAATAACAGTTCGTCTTACACCAGAACTCGCCGCTTGGCTGGAGGACGCGGCGGCCAAGACCGGCGTCTCGCAAGGCAGGATCGTCCGCGATCAATTGGAGAAGGCGAAGGCGGGCGATCGAGGTCGACCTTTCATGCATCTCGCCGGCATCGTTCGCGGGGCGCGCGACCTCTCGACTCGGAAAGGCTTCTCCCGTTCGTGAAGGGGATCGCCGACACGGGAATGCTCGTCGCGTTCGCCAATCGCATGGATCGCCACCATTCCTGGGCAGTCGGCGTGGCGGAACGCGTGACGGAGCCACTCCTCACCTGCGAAGCGGTGCTCGCCGAGACGGCGTTTCATCTTCGCAGCGTCGCGATCGTGCTCGCCATGCTGCGGGACGGACTCGTCTCTCTCGCCTTCGACGTGAACGACCACCTGGTCCAGCTGAACGCGCTCGCCGAGCGCTATGCCGACCGTGAGCCCGATCTCGCGGACCTCTGTCTCATCCGGATGAGCGAGCTCCATCCCCGTCATAGCGTGATCACCGTCGATCGTGGCGACTTCCGGGTTTATCGCCGCAACAAGCGTGAGGCCATCCCGCTGATCTGCCCTCCGGACGCCTGAGAGCGCCGCGCCCGCATCGTCGAGCGACCAGGTCGACATTGATGCCGCAGCGGCTCCGCGTGACGCCGGAACCGCTCGGCCGCCGCTAGCGTTTGAAGCGCAGGAGGAGATCGAAGAGCCGCGTGTGCAGCTTCGTGTACGGCGGGTAGAACATCTGGATCCCGGAGAGCTTCGGGTTCGTGTGCACCGGCCGCATCTTGCTGAACTCCTGGAAGCCTTCCCAGCCGTGGTAATGGCCCATGCCGCTCGCGCCGCTGCCGCCGAACGGGAGGTCGTGCTGGGCGATGTGGAACATGCAGTTGTTGATGGTGACGCCGCCCGAGATCGTCCCGTAGAGTACCTTGTCCTCGACCGCCTTGTCGTCGGTGAAGAGGTAGAGCCCGAGCGGGCGGTCCTTGGCGTTCACGTACGCGAGCACCTCGTCGATCGTCTTGTAGGTCCTGATCGGGAGGAGCGGACCGAAGATCTCCTCCTTCATGATGATCATGTCGTCGGTCGGATTCAGTACGAGGTGCGGCGGGATCTTCCGCAACTGATCGTTGAACGTGGCGCCCGGCACGAGCGGTACGATCTGCGCGCCCTTCTTCTGGGCATCGTCGAGGGTGTTGCGGAGCCGCCGGTACGACTTCTCGTCGATCACCGACGTGTAGCTGCGATCGTTCGTGTCGGGATAGCGCTCCGCCATCGTCTTCTCGGCGCACTTCACGAACGTGTCGACCTTGCCTTCGGGGATGAAGAGATAGTCCGGGGCGAGACAGGTCTGCCCGGCGTTCACGAACTTCGCGTAGAGGATGCGGCCGGCGGCGGTCTCGACGTCGTAGTCGGGCGCGATGATGGTCGGCGACTTGCCGCCGAGCTCGAGCGTCACCGGCGTCAGGTTCTCGGCGGCCGAGCGCATGACGGTGCGCCCGGCGTCGGCGGAGCCGGTGAAGATGACGTGGTCGAAGGGCAGGGTCGTGAAGTCGTGCGGCTTCACGCCGGGCAGGATCGCGACCATGTCCTCGGGGAACTCCTGCTTGAACTTCTCGGCGAGGAGCCGGCAGAGGTTCTGCGAGTTGCTCGCCATCTTGATCATGCAGCGGTTGCCGGCCGCGAGGACGCTGGTGAGCGGGCTGATGGTCAGGAAGAGCGGGTAGTTCCACGGCGACACCACGCCGATCACGCCCTTCGGTTGCGGGATCAGTCGGTTCTTGGCGGTCGCGAAGAGGATGCCGACGTGGCGGTGCTGCGGCTTCATCCACTTGCCGAGCTGCTTCTTGGCGTTGCGGATGCCGTCGACGCAGTTGAAGAGCTCGAGCAGCTTCGATTCCTCGGCGGCGCGGTGGCCGAAGTCGGCGTTGATGGCCTCGGCGATCGCGTCGGCGTGGTCGACCAGGATGCGCTCGACGGTCTCGAGGTTGGTCCGGCGCTCGTCGATCGAGGGGTAGGGATGACGCAGGTAGGCGGCGCGCTGCAGGTTGAAGACGCGTTGCGCCTCGTTCTCGACGACCTCGAGACGACGGAGCTGAGCGGTCTGGGCCATGGTGTGATCCTCCTCCTGTGCGGCGACGGACGTGTGAAGCGGGTGATTTGACCCGACGATCGAGGCCAACGCAACCGGCCCGGCGGTCAGCCCGGCGTCGCCTGCGCCTTCGCGAGCGCGGGACGCGCCGTGCAGCGGCCGAGCCAGGCGGCCGCGTTCGGCGCCGTCGACAGGTCGAGGCCCGCCATCGGCGCGAGCATGAGCACCGCCGCCACGTTCAGGTCGGCGATCGTGAACTCCGGACCGGCGAGCCACTGCGTGCCGGCGAGCGCGCCGTCGAGGACCGCGAGCGGCTTCTTGAAGCGCTCGGCCGCGTCGTCGGCCTTCTTGGGGTCGCGCTGCTCCGCGGGGAGGAACATGCGGTGCATGAGGGTGGTGATGACCGGCTCCTCGAGCTCGGTCATGGCCCAGACGCTCCATTGATAGGCGCGTCCCTCGTCGGCGACCGTCTTCGGCCAGACGGCCGCCCCGTACTTGCGGGCCAGGTACAGGTTGATCGCGAGCGACTCGAAGAGGGTCAGGTCGCCGTCCCGGAGCGCGGGGATGCGTCCGTTCGGGTTGATCTTCAGGTACTCGGGCGAATGGGCGTCGGTCAGGAAGTGCGTCGGGACCAGCTCGTAGGGCTGTCCGACCTCTTCCAGCGCCCAGAGGACGCGCATCGCCCGCGACATCGGGACTCCGTAGACCTTGATCATCGGCGGCTCCTTCTTCCGGAACGTTCCGGGGTTGGGTACCGAGCGCGTAGCCGCCGCTCCCGTCTCACGCAACCCGGCGTCACCGCTTGAAATCGCCTCGCTCCGGCCGCTAGATGTCGCCCCACGAAAAGGGGGGCCCATGAAGGCACATCGCGTGGCTCGTGTTCTTGGGGCAGCACTGGCGCTCGGACTGATCGTCGGCTGCGGGGGAGGCGGATCCGGGAGCAGCAATCGCGTGTCGATCGGCGGCAACGCGAACTACCCGGCCTCGCTCGGCGGCGGAGCGGCCGCCGACTCCGACTTCGTCGTCATCAATCCGGACCGGCCGAACGACCCGCTGGTCTCGGACGTGACGACCGACGTCGGCCGCTTCTTCGGCATCATCCGCAAGACCATCAGCGTCGCCGTCATCGTCTCGGGCCGGGTCGACGGACAGCCCGTGCGCGTGAGCGGGCTCCTCGCGGCTGACGAGAACAACGACGACAAGCAGCTCGACGGCCAGACCGACATCGCGTGCGAGGCCGGCGTGCAGGCGGTGATCGACGGCGAGATCGACGGCGGAGACCTCGGCACGCGGCGCATCGCGAACCTGGAGGACGCGGCGGCGCGCTTCGTGGCGACGACGGATTTCACGGACCCCGCGTCGGTGACGGCCGCCGCCAACCAGGTGCGCGTGCTCACCGACAACGGCGATCACCCGGCGCCGTAGCCGCACGGCTTCGTTGGAGACAGGCGGCGGCGCGCTCGCGTAGCGCGCCGCCGTTTGCTTTGGTGTGCTGGTGATGGCGGACGGGCGCACCATCTGGACCATCGGCCACTCGACCCATTCCGCCGAGGTCTTCTTCGGCTTCCTCGAGTGGCACGAGATCCGGACGCTCTGCGACGTCCGGTCGATCCCGGGCTCCCGACGCCACCCGCAGTTCGGCCGTGAAGCCCTCCATCTGAGCGCAGAGGCGCGCGACATCGCGTACCACTGGATGCCCGGTCTCGGCGGCCGTCGCCGTCGTCGCGCCGGCGCGCCGTCGCCGCACGTCGCCTGGGAAGTCCCGGCGTTCCGGGCCTACGCCGACTACATGGACACGCCCGAGTTCGCGACGGCGCTGGTCGAGCTCGAGCGCGAGGCGGGCCTGGCGCGGACGGCCTTTTTCTGCGCCGAGGCGCTCTGGTGGCAGTGCCACCGGCGAATGATCGCCGACCGCCTCGTCGTCGCCGGCTGGAGCGTGCTCCACATCGACTCGGGCGGGCACACGGCTCCGCACCGTTTGCCCGAGTTCGCGCGCGTCGCGGACGGCCGGGTGATCTACGACGTCGGGGCCACGCTGGAGCTCCCGGCGCCGCGGCCGGCGCGGCGTCCCCGCGGGAGGGCCGCGCCGGTCAGCGCGGCGTCACCTGCGGCAGGAGATAGCCCGTCCCGAAAGTCCCGAGCGCCTCGGTGAAGTAGACCAGGCGGTTCAGGTTCTGGGTGTCGTTCTCGGCGAGGAACGTGATGCTGCCGGCCGAGCCGTTCACGCCCGCGCCCGCGACCGACGCGAGGTCGGATACGGTGACGCCCGTCGCGACGAAGCTCGTGGAGTTGATGCCCGCGCCGTTGCTGCGCGTCGCCGAGAGGTTCCACGTGGTCGAGCCGATCGTCGCCCCGTAGCGTGGCTGGTAGTCGTCCTCGAAATTGATGAAGACGAGCTGATTGCCGCCGTCGGCGACCGGCCCGAGCGAGCGCGGATCGTAGTAGGCAGCGAGGAGCGCCGAGCTCGGGCGGATGTTCTGCAGGCGGGCGTTGTTCGAGCCGTCGATGACGTCGCCGATGTCGGCGAGATCGCCGTCGTCCTGGTATGCCAGGCGCGCCGCCGCGGCGGCCCCGAACGCCGATCCGATCGACAGGTTGGCGACCGTGAAGTTGCCGGTGAGCGCGCGGCTCGCGACCGGCTGTCCGCCGAGGTTCACGGCCGTCGCGATCGCGACGCCTGGTTGCGCGTTGAGCCCGTCCTCGCGGAGCGCCCCGACGTCCAGGATTTCGAGCGCGCCGCCCGGTAGGGTCAGGGCCTTCGAGAGCGGCGTGCTGAAGGTCGGTCCGTAGAAGAGGACGCTCACGCGGACCTCGTCGCCGCTCACGTTCCGGATGGCGAGGAACGTCGTGTAGTCGTGGCGCGCGTCGTAGAAGAAGATCAGCTGATCGCCGATCGCCAGCGGCGCGCCGATCGTCTCGAAGTCGCGGGCCTCCACGCGCCCCGCGCCGGCGAGCACGAGCGCCGCCAACAGCATGCTCAACATCCTCCGCATCTCCACCTCCTCGCGGGGCCGCGCCCCGCATTCCGCCGCGTTTCCGACCCGTGCGGAGCGTCGCTGACGCTCGCCTCGAGCTTCTTTATGTCGGTGCGCCACGGGACCGTCAATCGACGGCGCCGCCGTTTCGGCGGCGGCGCGATCGCGCGGAATCCGCTACGCTCTCCGGATGCACGAGATGGTGAAGCGGGTCGTGAACGCGCGCGTCGCCGAGGTCCTGCCCGAGCCGACCCCGCTCGACCCGGCGCCCGGGCTCTCTACGCGGCTCGGGTGCGACGTGCTGCTGAAGCGCGAGGACCTGACGCCGATCTTCTCGTTCAAGCTCCGCGGCGCCTACAACCGGATCGCGCACCTCGACGCGCCGGCGCGCGCCGCCGGCGTAATCGCCGCGTCGGCCGGCAACCATGCTCAGGGCGTCGCGTACGCGGCGACGCGCCTCGGGCTGCGCTGCCGCATCGTGATGCCGCGCACCACGCCCGCCATCAAGGTCGCGGCCGTCCGCCACTACGGCGTCGAGGTGGAGCTCGTCGGCGACGACTACGCCGCGGCCGCGGTGCACGCCGCGACGATCGCCGCGGAGACCGGCATGACCGTCGTGCCGCCGTTCGACGATCTCGACGTGATCGCGGGGCAGGGGACGGTCGGCCTCGAGATCCTGCGCCAGGCGCCGCGCGAGCTCGGCGCCATCTTCGTGCCGATCGGCGGCGGCGGCCTCGCCGCGGGAATCGCCGCGGTCGTGAAGGAGGTGCGCCCCGAGGTGCGCGTGATCGGGGTCGAGCCCGACGACTCCGACGCGATGACGCGCTCGCTCGCGGCCGGAACGCGCATCGTCCTCGACCACGTCGGGCGCTTCGCCGACGGCGTCGCGGTCCGGGAGGTCGGCGCGCTCACGTTCGAGATCTGCCGCCGCCACCTCGACGGCACGGTCGTCGTGTCGACCGACGAGATCTGCGCGGCCATCAAGGACGTCTTCGAAGAAACGCGGACGGTGCTCGAGCCCTCCGGCGCGGTCGCGCTCGCCGGCTTGAAGCGCGCCCGCGAGGACGCGGCGTTGGCGCCCGGCGCGGCGGTCGTGATCGCGTCCGGCGCCAACATGAACTTCACGCGCCTCGGGTATGTGACCGAGCGCGCCGAGATCGGCGAGCACCGCGAAGCCATCCTCGCCGTCACGATCTCCGAGCGGCCGGGATCGTTCCTCGAGTTCTGCCGCACGATCGGCGAGCGCAGCGTCACCGAGTTCAACTATCGGCTCGCGACGCGTGCCGAAGCCCACGTCTTCGTCGGGCTCGAGGTGAGCGGGCGGCCGGAGGCCGCCGCCATCGCCGAGCGCTTGCGCGCGCGGGGCTACGCATGCGTCGATCTCGGCGAGGACGATCTCGCGAAGACGCACGTACGGCACATGGTCGGCGGCCGGAGCCCGCTCGCGCACGACGAGATCCTCTTCAGCTTCGAGTTCCCGGAGCGTCCCGGCGCCCTCATGCAGTTCCTCACGAGCCTCGGCAGCCGGTGGAACATCTCGCTCTTCCACTACCGGAACAACGGCGCGGCGTACGGGCGCGTGCTCTGCGGGTTCGAAGCGCCGGCGGCGGAGCGCGCGGCGCTGGCGTCGACCCTCGCCGAGCTCGGCTTCCGCTGCGCGGACGAGACCGACAACCCGGCGGCGCGGCTCTTCCTGCGGTGACGCGCGCCGGGTCGCCGTCCGCGCGGCGCGCCCGGCGCGGTGCGCCGAGGCGGATGTCCGGGATCGTGCTCGCGGCGCCGGGCACGGCGTGCGGGCACTACCTCGACTTCGACCGGGCGCTCCATTGGGCAGCCCGCCGGCCGAGTGGGCCATGCGGCGCGTGATGGCGCGCGAGTTCGCGCGCGGCTGCGCGCGCGCGCTCCGGCGGAGGCCGCCGCGGACGGCCGTCCGCCTCCGCCGCCTGCGCTGACGGGCAGGCGACCCGTTCGCCGGCGGGCATGCGCCTCGTTCGCCGGCGCTCAACTCGCGGCGCGGGTCGGCTCGACCGCCGCGGCGCGCTTCACCGGCACCGTGACGCTGAAGGTGCTCCCCCGGCCGGGCATGCTGTCGACGCGCACGGCGCCGCCGAGCGCCTGGGTCAGTCGCATCACGATGTAGAGGCCGAGGCCGACGCCGCCGTGGCGGCGGCTGTCGGAGCCGTCCGCCTGGCGGAACATCTCGAAGACGACGTCGAGCTGCTCGCGCGGGATGCCGATGCCGGTGTCGATCACCGCGAGCACCAGCGTGTCGGCGGGCGAGCCGCCCGGCTCGGGGAGCGACGTGTCAAGACGGACCTGCACTTCCACCCGCCCGCGCTCGGTGAACTTGAGCGCGTTGTGCACGAGGTTGCGGACGACCGTCACCAGCTTCGGCGCGTCGACCTCGACGACCGGCAGGTGCGCGGCGACCGTCCATGCGAGCGCGACGTCGTCCTTTCTCCAGTACTCCGGGATGCCGGCGCGGAGCTCGGCGACGAAATCGTCGAGCGCGACCAGCACCGGGTGTACGGGCAGGCGTCCGGCCTCGAGGCGGCTCACGTCGAGCGTCGCCTGGATCATCTCGAGCAGCTGGAGCGCGTAGAAGCGGACGCGGCCGAGCGTGTCCTCGCGCGCCGCCGCCTCCGGATCGGCCGCGCCCGCGGCGCGTGCCTCGTCGCGCAGGAGATCGGTGTAGCCGATGATCGCGTTCAGCGGCGAGCGCAGCTCGTGGGACATCGTCGAGATGAACTCCGACTTGAGCGAGCTCGCCGCGCGCAGCTCGTCGACGAGGCGGGCGTTGTCGAGCGCGAGGACCGTCTGGTGCGCGATGCCGAGGAGCAGCCGCTCGGTCGCCGGGAGGAACGCGGTGGCCGGGTCGTCTTGTCCGACGAGCAGCATGCCGAGGCCCTTGTCGCCGCGCCGGAGAACGGCGCCGACGAACGGTCCGATCGTCCAGCGCTCGCTCAGCGTCGGCGGGATCGGCGACTCCGCCGGCGCGCGCACCGCGAGGCAGGCCTCGGGCGCGTGCCGCGCGAGCACCGCGTCGAGGCCCGCCGAATGGAACTCGACGCTCCGGATCTCCTCGTCGAAGAGTCCGGTCCGCGAGGCGAGGCCCATCACCCGGTAGGTGGCGCGCTGCGGATCGCGGACCAGCGCGCAGGCCCACTGGCTCGCGGTGAGGTCGCGCGTCATCTCGGTTACGCGCTGCAGGAGCGAGCTGCTCGTCGGCGTCGACACGAGGGTCCGCACGACCGTGAGCAGGCCCTCGGTCATGCGGGCGCCGGCCTCGGCGTCGCGGTTCTTGGCGACGAGCCGGTCGCCGTAGAAGCGGCTCTGCTGCGCCACCAGGAAGAAGACGAGGATCGGCATCAGCACCGGCAGCGACCACTCGAGCGCGGGCGCGAGCCAGAGGTGCGCGATCGTCGAGAGCGTGGCCATCACGAGCCCGCAGAGGAGCGAGAAGATGGCGCACGGGACGATGACCATCAGGTAGAGGAAGTGGAACTCGTTCGGGAGCTCGGGCGCGAGCGAGAGCCCGTAGCTGAAGGCGACGATGTCGACGGCGAACTGCGTGTAGATCAGCAGGCCGAGCCGCCGCCCGCTCCGCAGCCACCGCCGGTACGGCACCGTGACGAGGATCTCGGCCGTCGCGAGCCCGACGAGCGCGCCGATCGGCAGGTCGGGGAGGAGCGTCCGCTCGAGCACGATCGCGACGGCCGTCAGCACTGCCGCCGTCAGGCAGCGCGAGATGTCGAGCCAGGCCGAGATCTCGACCAGGTCCTCCGTCGGCAGGTCGAAGATGCCCGCGTTCAAGCGCGCCACGAGGCTGCGAGGGGAGGCCGGGACCGACGGCACGCTCCGAAGAGAGCAAACGCCATGCCCGATGGTGGGGCCGTCGCGTGGGCGCGCAACCCGGCGATCCGTCGTCGGCCGCCGCGCCGCATCGTGTGCGACGCGTCACGCGCCGTCATCCCGATGACGGTTCGCGCCATCCCGGGCCGGCGGCTGGCCGTGCGCCGCCGCGCACCATAGACTCGCCCGGATGACCCGTCCCCCCGCTTCCGAGCCCCGCGAGGACCCCACGGCCGACCCGGCGTCCGGTGACGAGGCGCGGCTGCGTACCGCGATCGAGGTCCTCGAGTCGTTCGTCGCCGACCGCACCAAGCTCGCGTGTCTTTCCGAGGCGGAGCGCGTGCGTCTCCTCGAGGCGGCGGGGCGCGTGTCTCGGCCCGAGGCGCACGTCCGTCGACACGTGGCCAAGGCGGCGCGGCGCGAGCGGCGCCGCGCGAACATCGAGCGGCAGGAACGCGTGCTCTCGGAGACGGGCATCCGGAAGCTCCGCCGCGAGGTCGTCTTCACGACCCCGAACGTCTTCCCTCCGTCCGGCGACGAGGGAGCGACGTACGTCGACGCGAAGCACTGCTACGTCTGCAAGGAGCACTACACGCGGCTCCACCGCTTCTACGACCAGCTCTGCCCGCCCTGCGCCGAGCTCAACTGGACGAAGCGCGGCGAGCTTGCCGACCTCCGCGGCCGGGTCGCGCTGCTGACGGGCGGCCGCGTGAAGATCGGCTACCAGGCGGGCATCAAGCTCCTGCGCTCCGGCGCGCGGGTGATCGTGACGACGCGCTTCCCGCGCGACTCGGCGCTGCGCTATGCCCGTGAGCCCGATTTCGCCGAATGGGGCGACCGGCTCGAGATCTTCGGGCTCGATCTCCGCCACACGCCGAGCGTCGAGGCGTTCTGCTGCCACCTCCTCGCGACCCGCGACCGGCTCGACTTCATCGTCAACAACGCGTGCCAGACGGTGCGGCGTCCCCCCGACTTCTATCGCCACATGATGGCGGGCGAAGCCGCCGCCCTGCGCACGCTGCCGGGGGACGTGCGCGGGCTTCTCGGCGCGTACGAGGGCGTGCGCCAGTACCACATGCTGCCCGAGGCCGGCGCCGATCTCCCCGCGGTCGACCGCGCCGAGCTGCCGGAGGCGGTCGGCCTCACGCACGCGGCCGCGCTCTCGCAGGTCCGGCTCCTCCCCGAGGAGCTCGCCGCACAGCGGGCGCTCTTTCCGCAAGGCTGCCTCGACCAGGACCTGCAGCAGATCGACCTGCGGGACCGGAACTCGTGGCGCATGCTGCTCGCCGACGTGCCGGCGGTCGAGCTCCTCGAGGTGCAGCTCGTGAACGCGATCGCGCCGTTCATCTTGAACGCGCGCCTCAAGCCTCTCATGCTGCGGACGCCCGAGCGCGACAAGCACGTCGTCAACGTGTCGGCCGTCGAGGGGCAGTTCTACCGCCGCTTCAAGACGACCCGCCATCCGCACACCAACATGGCGAAGGCCGCCCTCAACATGATGACCCGCACCTCGGCGACCGACTACGTGAACGACGGCATCCACATGAACAGCGTCGACACGGGCTGGGTGACCGACGAGGACCCGGCCGAGGTCGCCGCCCGCAAGACCGCCGAGCACCGCTTCCACCCGCCGCTCGACATCGTCGATGGCGCGGCGCGCATCGTCGACCCCATCATCGCCGGCTTCAATACGGGCGAGCACGTGTGGGGGAAGTTCCTGCGGAACTACCGACCGACGGACTGGTAGCGGTTGGTTGAGCGCCCCTCCGCGTCATGGTGCCGAGCGCCCCCGAACGCCGCGTGGGCATGGGCTGCGCTCCGTGTCGGAACGATTCCCCGCCGTCGGATGACGCCACTCGTCGGATGAGGTAAGGGATCGAAACGCCGGACGCCGGGGTTGGCCGCGGTGCGGCACGACCTTTGCGATCCGGGTAGAACCTCAACGCCGTTCAACGATCAACTATTGGAGGGAGCGAATGCGAGTTCGGATCTTCGGTATGGCCGTAGCAGCGCTGGCAATGGCCACCGCCGCCCAAGCGGCGGAGAACATCCCGGCGGCTGCAGTCACGGAAGCGGACCAGGTGTGGACGACGCGCTGCTCGTTGTGTCACGGCGCCGGCGGGAAGGGCGACGGACCGGCATCCGCGCCGCTCAACCCGAAGCCGCGCGACATGAGCGACAAGAAGTGGCAGGCGTCGGTCGACGACAAGCACATCGAACTCGTGATCGTGAAGGGCGGCCCGGCGGTGAACTTGAGCCCGATGATGGCCGGCAACCCGGATCTCGAGTCGAAGCCGGACGTCGTGAAAGCGCTGCGCGCCAAGGTCCGGAGCCTCGGCGCGAAGTAGGCGGTTTCCGTCGCGGCGGCCGCGAGGCCGTCGCGACACTCGCTGTGGCGCGCCTCTACGGCGCCTCGCAACGCAGCACGAGCTTGTCGTCGTCTCGGACGCCCTTCGTCGGCGCCGGAACGCTCTCGGCGCGGCCCTTCAACGTGACCTGTGCCTTGGGCTTCCCGGCGAGCGCGACTGTGATTTCCGCCGGCGTGGTGCAGACGCTCGGCGCGCTGCCGGAGATCACCGGATCGAACGCCAGCTCGTTGCCGTGCTTGCCCGCAGGAATGGCGGCGCTCAAACGTTGGAATGCGCCCAACAGCGCCACGGCGTTCGCTGCGTCAATCGCCCGCCTGCCATCGGGCCGCGGCTTCTGGACGGTGTAGCGTCCGAGGTCGGGCTGCGGACCGCACAGCGGCAGGTTCGGGTCGGCGACGTGCAGGCACACCGCGACGCGGAAGCGACACGCGCCGTCGGCCGTGCCGTCCGCGTCGCAGGAGGCGTCGCCGTCGGTGCAGCGCTGCTTGAAGCTCGGGACGCCCTTGTGGTCGAGGTACGGGGTATTGGCGGGATTCACGACGGCCCATTCGGCGAGGCAGTCGGTGGACGATGCCCCCTTGCCCGGGACGAGCTGCTCGTATCGGCACGCGGCATCGCAGCCGTCTCCGGCGAGGAGGTCGCCGTCGTCGCACTGCTCGCCCGTTCCCAGGATGGCATCGCCGCAGGCAGGGGATGCGGTCGGCGTCGGGGATGGTGTGTCGGGCGTCGGGGTCGCTGACGGAGTGAGGGTCGGAGTCGGCGTGCTGGTGGCGGTGGCCGTTTCAGTGGGGGTGGCGGTCTCAGTGGGTGTCGCGGGGGTCTCCGATGCCGTGGGCGTCGCGGTCGGAGTGCCGGGGACGACGTCGAGTGCCCGGAAGATCGCCACGGCATTGTCCGCGACTCCCGCTGCGTAAACGTAGGCGTTGTCGGGGCTCACGGTCACCGAAAAAGCGGTCCGGAGGCCGTCCACACCGGCGACGCCGTCCGTGTGCGCCTCGACGAAGGTGAGGCCGCCGGTCGTCGCGTTGCGAGCGAAGACCGCGACCGCGTGGTCGAGCTCGCTCGCGGCGTACAGGTGGCTGCCATCCGGGCTGACGGCGACGAGAATGGTCCCGCCGAGGCCGTCGACGCCGGCGACGCCGTCGGAGTGTTGCTCGACGAACGAGAGCGCGCCCGTCGTCGGGTTGCGGGCGAAGACGGACACCGCCTGGTCGAAGCGCCCGGCGGTGTAGACGTGCAAGCCGTCGGGGCTCACGGTGACCGCGATGGCGCCATCGAGCCCGCCGACGCCACCGACGCCGTTCTTCTGCTGTTCGACGAAGGTCAATACACCGGTCGCGGGGTTGCGGCCGAAGACGGCGATCGCGTCGTCGCCGAACCCCGCGGCATACACGTGCGCGCCGTCAGGGCTCGTTGCGATCCCGCGGATCCGCTGGAGACCATCGATGCCCGCTACTCCATCGCGGTACTCGCCCGCGAACGTCAGCGCTCCGGTCGCGGGATTCCGGGTGAAAGCGGCGATCGCGTTGTCGAGTTCGCCGGCGGCATAGACGTGCGCGCCGTCGGGACTGACGACCACCCACGTCGCTCCCGAGAGACCGTCCGCGCCGATACCGTCTACTTTGCGTTCGACGAACGACAGCGTGCCCGTGGCGAGGTTGCGACCGAACACCGCGACGGAGTGATCGAACGGGCCGGCGGCGTACACGTTCTTGCCGTCCGGGCTGACGGTGACGGAAAGGACACCCGCGAGCCCCTCGACGCCCGCCACACCGTTCTTTTGCTGCTCGAGAAAGGTGAGCGCGCCGGTCGCTACGTCTCGGGAGAAGACGCCGATGGCATGGTCACCGCGTCCGGCGACATACAGGTGGGCGCCGTCGGGGCTGAGCGCCACCGAGCACGGGTTCGCTATGCCGTCGACTCCCGCGACGCCGTCCTGCTCGAAGCCGACGAAACCCAGATACGCCCCGTGCGCGGATGGCGCGGCGAGCACGAGGAGGACGACATGTGCCGCGATGGCGACTGCACGACGCCGGTGAGCCTTGGCCATCCGTGCGCGTGAGCTCGGACGAAAGGCGCTGCTGTCGAGAGGGTTCCGCTCATCCATGGGGGGTCTCCGAACCTTGCGGCGGACGGGCAGTCGTCAATCCGACCGAGCTTTGAGCTGCTTCGTATCGTGCTTCGTGAACGGCGCACCGTACGTGGCTCCCCAACACCGGCCATTGGTCGCCTGCAACTGCACGGTGAGCGCCGGGCTCAACGGCGCCAGGTCCGGCATGGCCAACGCGCTGCCCGAGGCCTTGAGTGCGATCTTCGCGCCGCCGTCCGGTCCGCCCCTGAGATCGAGTTGCAGGCGCCCGTCCGATCCGAACGACAGGTCACGATGGCGGAAGCCGCTCGACGACACCCGCCAGCACGGTGCCCCCGTGCAATCGCTATGTGCGGGCAAGGGGATTTCGAGGATGGGGTGATCGGCGCGGTAGATGCAGAAGGTATGGGACGTGCCCCCTGGTGCGGTCGGTACACCGAAGTCCGCGACCGCCGTTGCGGCTCCCTTGGTCCACTTCCATTGCACGCCGTCCTTGCGGTCCTCCGCTGCGTTCCTGAGCGTCAGGAACGCTTTGCCGATGGCGATGGGTTGCCGGCACCCAGCCAACGGGGTGGCGGCGCAGGCACCATTCGGCGTCCGAACCGGTGTCGGCGTCGGGCCCGTCGCGGGCTCGCAGGCATCGCCGAGGCCGTCGAGGTCGTCGTCCTCCTGGTCGATGTTCGGGACGTCCGGGCAGTTGTCGACGTGGTCCGGAAGCTCGTCGTCGTCCGCGTCGGCCGCGGCCGTGACGACGAGCTCCTGGTGACACGCCGCACCGTTCGGGCAATCGCCGTCGCTGCGGCACGCGCCGTGATCACGCCGGCAGAGCTCGTCGCGACAGAGCTCTCCGGCCCCGCAGTCTGCGTCGTCCGTGCAGCTCGTCGGGCTCGGGTCGAGGCAACGTCCGCCGCTCGTGAGCGCGACGCCGTCACCGGTCGGGTCGGCGAGCGGCGCGGCGAGTCGCTGGAAATCCTTGCCTGCGCTCACGCAGACGGCAGGGGCCGTGCAGCTCGCGTCGCTCGTACACGGCCCCTCGACGCGCTTGCAGACGTTCGGTCCCGGCTCGCAGAAGTTGCCGGCTCCACAGGAACCGGGAGCATTCGGATCGCACGGGATACCCAGGCTTCGCGTGCAGCCGCCGGGTGGCACGAAGCAGGTGCCGCCGGCGCAGTCGGCGTCGCTGGCACACGATTCCCCGGTGGTGGTGCAGATGCCGGCGCTGACCGATGCAATGGGATGCAGCACGGATTCCGCGCCGGCCGCCGCGACGCGCATCGTACGCCCGCCCGTGCGCATGGCACCGCCGCCCGCGCCCGCCGCCTGGCGGACGTTGAGGACCTGGAGCACGAGGTCGCGGGTGTCGCCGTCGTCGTTCAGGTCGGCTCCCTGGTCGGCCTCGAGCGTCAAGAAGCGCACCGTGTCACGGCCGACGCGATACGGGACACGCGGGTCGCAAGCCTCCAGGCGACACGGTGTGACCGCCGAGCCGGTGTCGATGATGCTACCGGTCGCGGCGTCGTAGACCCGCAGGACGTCGTCGTCGGCATCGCCATCGGCATTGAGGATCGTGTCGCCCTCGGCGGCCTCGCTGGTACGAAAGGCGACGAGCTCGGCGCCGGGGGCGCCACCGACGACGATGTCTTCCGCAGCGACCGCGCGTGGCGACGTGGTTGCGGCCACCACCATCGCGGCGGCGGCGGCATCGTAGATCTGCAGTACCCTGTCGCCGGTGTCGGCGTCGCCGTTCAGCGATCCCGCTCCTTGCGAGGCCTCGCTCGTCAGGAACGGGACGAGCGGACCCGCCACGGCGAGCTCGTCGGCCGCTTGCCCGACGTTCACCCACGGGCCGCCCGACCGCGCCCACACGTGCACGACGGCGTCGCTCGCATCGCCGTCGCCGTTCAGCGCCACGCCCGAGCCGGCTTCGCTGACGAGCGCGGCGACGTGCGCCGACGAAAGGGCCACGGCGGTCGCCGCTCGTCCCAGGTTCTGGACGGTGCCGCCGCTCCAGAGATGGACGACGTCGTCCAGCTGATCCGCGTCGCCGTTCAGGCTCGGCGTGTCCGCGGGGCATCCCGCGGCGGGCCCCGCCGCCTCCGGGCGCAAGAAGGCGGCGGATCCCTCGTGGGTCGTGACCTGGGTAGCCGGGCACCGCGGACCGACGACGATTCCGGTGGTGCCGTCGAGCACTTGCAGCACCGTGTCGTCGAGAACCCCGTCGCCGGTGACGTCGTGAGCGAGATCGAGGGGGGCTGCGGTCCGAACGAACACGTCCTGGGATGCGTTCGTATCGCCTGCCACCAGGTTCGTCGCCTCGTTCCCGAAGCCGGCGACGCGGCCGCCGTTCGACACGGTCGTCGCGTGCGATTCGCCATTGGACTCGGCATGCGTGGGTGTGAGGGCGACCCGGTGGGTGAGGCGCGTCTGGCGATCGTGGACGAAGGCATCCTGCACGCCGTTGGTGTCGTTCGGAACGAGGTTCGTGGCGGTGCTCAGGAAGGACACGAATCGGCCATCGCGCGAGAGAGCGATGTCAATGCTCATTCCATTCGCCTGCTCTCCCGCCGTTCCGATGCTGACCCGATCGGTCTTGCTGACCCGCCGGTCGCGGACGAACACGTCGAACACCTGGTTGGTATCGCCCGGCGTGAGATTGCTCGCCATGCTGAGGAAGGCGACGACGTTCCCGTCTGCCGAAATATGCGGTTGCCCGCTCACATGGTTGGCCCCACCGCCATTCGGATCGACCGAAACGACATCGGTCGATCCAGTGTCGCGGTCGAACAGGTAGATCTTGTAACCGGACGAGCCGGCGACGAGGTTCGACGCGATGCTCAGGAACGTGACGAACCGCCCGTCGTCGGAAAGGTCGGGCTGCTGGCTGTTGTTGTCGGGCTGCGCGCCGCCAATGCCGCGGCTGACGCGCTCCGTCGTTCCGCTACCACGGTCGCGCACGAAGATGTCCTGGACGTCGTTGTCCAGCCCGACATCCTCGGGAACCAGATTGCGGGCATCGCTCGCGAATACGACGAACCGGCCGTCGCCGGAGATCGCGGGGCTACTTTCGCACGGCAGATCTCCCGCGGCGCCGCCGGAGTTCTGGCTTACGAGCTCGGTCGTGCCGGTCGCGCGGTCGCGCACGAAGGCTTGCAGCATGCCGTTCGATCCCGCGACGAGATTCGTCGCGTTGCTGTAGAAGGCAACGAACCGGCCATCGGAAGAAATGGCAGGACGTTCGCTGTCTCCATTCGACTGCCCCCCGCCCGTGGCGACGCTCGCACGTTCGATGGCCCCGGTTTGCAGATCCATGACGAAGACGTCGCGCGCGTTGTTCGTGTCGCCGGGAACGACATCGCTCGCGGTGCCGTCGAAGGCGACGAAGCGCCCGTCGGCCGATACGGCAGGGATTCGGCTCTGTGAATTCGCGGGTACGCCGCCCAGGTTGCGGCTGACGAGGATGGTTGTCATGGCGGCATTCGCGAACTCGGGCGCCCGTGTAAACGCCAGTCCGTTCGAGACGGTGAAGCTTCGCCCGTCGATCACCGGAGCGGCGTCGAGCGCGCGTAGCCCGGCAATCGGCACCTCGACGGCGGCGCCGCTCACACGAAATATTCGCAATAGAAGATCGGCGACGTCTCCATCGCCATTCTGGTCGATGTTCGCTTGAGAGGGCTCCGGCTCGAGCGCGGCGACGACCTCGCCTTCCGCGGCGACCGCCGGGAAGCTGAACGGCGGCTGGCGGATGCGTGCCACCGCTCGCCCGAGGCTGCCGCCGGCGCCAGTCGGGTATAGGGCGCCGGTTTGCCGATCCCCGAGGCGCAGCACGTCGTCGACCGCGTCGCCGTCGCCGTTCAGGTCCTGGTTCTCGATCGCCTCGTTGAGGACGAAGGCGTTGGCAACCGTGGTCTGGGCGAGGCCGTCGAGCGGCACCGGGTCGAGCGCGGCGAGCGCGAAGCTGCCGCACTGGCCGAGCGGGCACTCGGCGTCGCTCGCGCACGACGCGAGCGGCGTCGCACCGCCGAGGCAGGCGCCGAGCCGCAACACGACCGGGCCGACGGCGGCGAGGAGGCGATCGCGGAACTCGAAGAGACCCTCGCGGCAGACGCCTCCCGGGCAATCCGCACCGGTCATGCATGGGCCCGTCGCATTACCGCCGCCCTCGCAGGTGAACGCCCCGCACGTGCCGTTCGGGCAATCGCCGGCCGTTGCGCACGGCAGCCCTTCCGCGTCGCCGCTGGCGCAGGTGAGGATCGTCGGGCTGCGGCGCGCGATGCGGAGCACGCTGCCTGGAGCGTCGGCGGTGCCGAAGAGCGTCACCGCATCGCCGGCACTCGGATCCGCCTGCGGCTCGAAGACCGGCGGCAGGCGGGCGCCCGTTGCCGTGAACGATCCCAGATAGGCGTCGCCCGGCAATTGCACCGGTTGGCCGCTCGTGGCGAACGCTTCGGCGAGCGTCGCGCCGCGCAGCAGGCGCGCGACGGGTACCTGGTCGCGGTTCACCAGCACCCCGCGCATGTCGACCGGCAGCAGCAGATTGCCGTCGGCGTCGGTCGTGAAACGGAGCTCGTCGACGGTTCCCGTGCACGGCGGGCTCGGCGTCGTGCAGAGCGCCTGGAAGTCGTTCCGCGGCGGCAGCGCGGTGAAGCTCGGGAAGACGTCGTGCGGGATCGGCGCGCACGCGTCGCCGGTCGGACGGAAGAAGCGGTCGACGCACGCGAGGAGGCCGGGGACGTCCCCGCACGCTGCGCTCGCGAGCTCGCAAGGCAGATCGGCTGGCGCGCCCGTCACGGCGAGCGTGAAGGGACCCGTGAGCGTCCGGTCATCGTTCTGCCCGGCGGTGCAGGCGCCGCCGCCGCACTCGCTGCTGCGTAGGCACGGCGCGCCGGGCGTCGCGCCGCCGGTGCAGGCCGCGAAGAGCCCGTCGGTGTCCGGGAAGCGGAAGCGCAGATGGTCGGGGTCGGGCACGACGAGGTCGGTCGGCTGGCCGCCTGCGTTGGCCGTGACGCAGGTCGCGGTCGCGACGTCGCTCCGCGCCTCGCAGCTCACGCGCCGACTCTCGAGTGCGGCACAGTCGGTCGCCAGCACGACCACGTGGCGCGCGCCTCCGGGCGGCGTGAAGACGAGCGTGACGACCTGGTTCGCCGCCGGCGGCACGAACCCGGGCGACGCTGCATGGCACACGGGGTCGCGGCTCAAGTGCACCCAGTCGCCCGGCTCCGCGAACGGACGGTTGGTGGTGGCGAGGGTGCTCGCGAAGGATTGCTGGGTTCCGGGAATGACGTCGCAGGTCGCGTGGGCGGCGGACGGGTGCGTCAGGAGCGCAATGACGAGGAGCGCTACGGCACACGTGATCCTCGGAAACGGATGCCGGTCGGGGTGCCGCGAAGGATCGTCCAGGGGGCTCGGCACAGGAGCGTCGGTGCTACCCGGTTGGATCGAGATCGGTCAAGGCGCGTGTCTGCCGGGTGTCTACCGGGCGGTTGGAGGCGTCGGCCCGGGCGCGCCGTCTGTCGTCACCAGATGGGTGACGCTCCGATCTCCCGGCCATGGTCTCTGAGCGCGATGCCGGACGGGCGGTTGCTGGATCTCTTTCCGATGGGCGTGGTGACGCTGGATGTCGAGGGGCGCCTGCGAGCGGCCAATGGCCTGGCGCGGCGCATCCTCGCCGAGGGTGAGGGCCTGGAGCTGAGGAGCGGCAGGATCGTCGCGGCGCGCCGCCAGGATGCCATGGCGCTCGCGCGCTTCTTCGAGGACGCCTGCCCGAGCGCGACGGCCGAGGGCCTCCACGTGCGCGGCGCGATGCACGTTTCGCGCGATTCGCCCCGGCCGAAGCTGACGGTGCTGGTCGCCGATACGCACGGACGATCGGGGGCGAGCGCAAGCGGGTTCGTGCTCTTTCTCCACCAGCCGGACGTCGCGGTGTCCGTCTGTGAAACCACCCTACGCACGCTGCACCGCCTGACGCGCGCGGAGGCGAGGATCGCGGCCCTGCTCGTCCGCGGCCACTCGGTTGCGAGCATCGCGGCCGAGGTTGGCAGCAGCACGAACACCGTCCGTACGCACCTGAAACGGGTGTACTCCAAGGTGGAGGTGGCGAGTCAGAGCGCGCTCATTCGTGCAGTGCTGAGTGGGCCGGCGGCGTTGCGACTCGGGTAGCGGCGGACAAGATTTGACCCCGTCGGCACTAGAGGCCACCATGGCCATGTGAAGCAGGCCAAGGTGTCCGAGCTAAAGAACAACCTGAGCCGCTATCTCCACTACGTGCGACGGGGAGGTGTCGTCCGCGTGTTCGATCGCGATCGTGCCGTCGCCGAGCTGGTGCCGATCGGGCAAGGCACGGCGAGCGGCAGCGACGAGCTCGACGGCATCCTCGACGACTTGGAACGCAAGGGCATCGTCCGTCGCGGGACCGGAAGCCTTCCGAAGGACTTCGTGACGCGTCGCTTGCCCCGCGCCCGCACGAGCGTCGTGGAAGCGTTGCTCGAAGAGCGGCGCGAGGGCCGGTGAGATTCTGGGATAGCTCGGCGCTCGTTCCCCTGCTGCTCTACGAGCCGGCGAGCGGCAGCGTCCGTTCGCTCCTGGATGAGGATTCCGCGATCCTCGCGTGGCGACTCGCTGGCACCGAAGTCGTGTCCGCACTCTGGCATCGTCGACGGGCTGGCGAGATCGACGAGGCCGTTCGCGTGTCGGCCGAAATGAGTCTGGCCGTGCTCGAGAAGGTCTGGACCACGGTGGAAGACGCTGCCCACGTCGATCGACGGGCGCGACGCCTTCTCGCCGTGCATCCTCTCCGCGCCGCCGATGCGCTGCAGCTCGCTGCCGCGTTGGTGGCCTGTGACGAACGGCCGGATGTCTTGGCGTTCGTCACGCTCGACGGCCGCCTGGGCGATGCCGCCCGACGGGAAGGCTTCGACGTCCTGCCTCGGCTCTGAGGCGGAAGAACGCCAAGCTGGGCGTTCGACGAGGCGACTCGTACCGAGATGACATCGGTTAGCCCGAGCCATGACGGCGAGACATGAATTCTCCGCGTTATAGCCCCGGCCGTCACCAGATGAGTGACGAAAGATCGCCGTCACGGCTGTAACGTCCACGCGACGACTTGGGCCACTCGATGCCCCCGCCCACACGCGTCGATAGAGAATCCATGCCGTTTCTGGAGGAAGACATGTCCGTCAGGCGTATCGTTTCGTGTGCGGTGCTCAGCTGTGTCGTGATCGCGCTGAGTCTCAGCATGTGTCTGCCCAATACGGAGGCTGCAACCGGATGTCCCGGCGCCCTCGTCTACCAGGCGGACAATACGAGCACGCTCGACGCTGGTTGGACGGCAAGCTTGCACGACCTGCCGGTCATTGGGTGGTCGCTCCGCATGGGGATCAGCGGCTGCGCGGGAAGCACGCTCGGCAGCTGCGGTGAGTGCGCGATCACCAGCCTGATCACGAACGCCGGCGGCAGCAATCGACGGTGCAGCAACGACACCTCGATCAAGTGCACGGACGACACGCCGTGTACGGGCGGCGGCGGTGTGTGCCGGTTCTACGCAACGCCGCCGAATCCCATCGCGGGCGCCGGTGTCGGCGCGTGCGTCGTGAACGAGGTGAACGGCAGCGTGAGCGGTACGGTGAACATCGAGTCGGGAGCGCTCGCGGCGTCGATCGGGCTGAGCTCGAAGATCTACACCGCCATCAGCACGACGCAGCCCTGTCCGAAGTGCGTCGGTGATGCCACACCGAACGACAACGTGCTCGCTGGGACGTGCAACGGCGGCGCTCGGAACGGTCTCGCCTGCGATGCCAATGCGACCTCGCCGATTCCCGATTTCGGCAGCACGAGCTTCGATTGTCCGCCGAGCGCATTCGACCTCATGGGGACGATGCCGCCGACCGTCGTCGCCGCGACGGCGGGCGCTTCGCGCACGCTTTCGACCGCGAGCCCGGTGTGCACGGGGAAGCCCGGCGCGTACTGTCACTGCGATACGTGCAACAACGGGAATGCGGAGCCTTGCTCGAGCAACGCCGACTGTCCCGATCCGGCCGGGCCGATCGGCCCGATCTGCGGCGGCAGACGTTGCCTCAGTGGTTCCAACAACGGTGCGGCGTGCACCACCCCCAGCGCATGCCCGGGTGGCTCTTGTGCGAGACCCGGCGAGCCGGCGAAACCGGACCGATGCGACGACGATACGAGCACGCCCGGGTCGGACTGCATCGACACGGCGCCGGTCGATGGCGAGGGCGAATGCGTCATCGGCCCCATCGAAACCCGGTGCGCCGCGCCGGAGCAGTATCGCGGGTGTCTCGGCCCCGCCGATTGTCCGCTGACGGGAACCTGCATCGCCGCGAACCAGCGATGCTACACGGGCGGCGGCGCCGTCGGCTCGTCGATCTCCGTATCGGGCACTGCGACGGCGCGCTCGGGCAACGCCTCGACCCCGACGAACCTCGGCAGCCTCTTCTGTCTGAGCGCGATGGGCGCGTCGGCGGTGAACAACGTCGTCGGACTTCCCGGTCTCGCGCGCATGAGCCTGAACGGCACGATGACCTATGCCGACGAGGTCCAGATCCAGAACGTCGGGCCGGCGACGGAAGTGAGCACCGACACGGGCGAGGGCGACGGCGCGACGGCCGCCGATCCCGTAGAGACCGCCGTCACGACGCCCGCCGGCGGCGCCGGCGGCGAGGTGACCGTTCTCGAGACGACGCCGCAAGGCGCGCCGCCTCCCGGCTTCACGGTGCTCGGCAACCTGGTGCAGATCACGGCGCCGGCGGGCTCGGTGAGCGATCCGCTGACGCTGGCCTTCCGCGTCGACTCGAGCGCGGCCGTGGGTCAGACGCCGGCAACCGTGGTGGTGCGGCGAAACGGCGTCACGGTCGCCGATTGCTCGGCCGTGCCGCCGGCGCCGATCAGCCCGAATCCATGCGTCTTCCAGCGTACGTCCGCCGGCGACGACATCCAGCTCGGTGTGTACACGTCGGCGGCGAGCGATTGGGACGTGATAGGCCCGGAGGTCGGGACGCCGACGCCGACCGTGACCGCGACGGCGACGGTCACGCCGACGCCGACCACGACTGCGACGCCGGTCGACCCGACGCCTACGGTGAGCGCGACGACGACGCCCACGGCGACCGCGACCCCGACCGTCACCGTCACGCCGACCCCGGTCGCAACCCCGACCGCGACGATCACGAGCACGCCCGAGCCGCCGACGCCGACCCCGACGGGCACCGTCACGCCGACGCCGCTCGCGACCGCGACGCCGACCGTCACTCCGACGACCGTCCCGCTCTGCGCGGCGGCGCCCGAGATCTGCCGGACGCCCATCGTCGGCGGCAAAGCATTCCTCGCGATCACGGACAAGACGCCCGACGAGAAGGATCAGTTGCAGTGGAAGTGGTCCGCCGGCTCCGCGACGAGCAAGGCCGACTTCGGCGACCCCGTGACCACCGACGACTACGTGCTCTGCCTCTACGACGGCACGGGTCTCCTCGCGACGCTCACTGCTCCGGCCGGTGATGTGTGCCCGACCAAGCCGTGCTGGGCCGAGAAGCCGAAGGGCTACCAGTACAAGGACAAGGCGGCGACGCCGAGCGGCATCACGCAGCTCCAGCTCAGCGAAGGCGCCGCCGGCAAGGCGAAGATCCAGGTGAAGGGCAAGGGTCTCGACCTGCCCGACGTGGATCTCTCGACGCTGACGTCGCCGTTGACCGTGCAGCTCAAGCCCGCGAGCGGCGGCGTCTGCTTCGGGGCGACGTATTCGTTCCCGCCGGTCATCAAGAACGACGGGGTCACGTTCAAGGACAAGGCGGACTGAGGGTGCGCAAACTACGTTCACTTGCTCGTGGGAGAAGTCGATGACCGAACGTCGTACCCCGAATGCTCCTGCTCTGGTCGTCGTGTTGTCGTTCGCGTATCTCGCGATGCTGGTGCCATCGATCGCTGTGGGAGGTGTCTGGGAGGGCGATGGACCACCAAGCGGTAGCGTGCTGTCCATCGCATTCGACCCGGCCGATACCGACACCATCTACATCGGTCCCGAAGTCGATGGTCTCTTCAAGAGCACGAACGCCGGCGTCAATTGGACTCGGGTGGATGGCCCTTGGGAGGCGTCCTCTGCACGCGTCTTCCTCTCGATCGTGTTCGACAGCGGCAATCCGGGCGTCATGGTGGCTTGCGTAGCGGCGGACATTGCCGCCAATGGCAGCGTTTACCGATCGACGAACGGCGGAACGACGTGGCAATACGCCGGCGTGTCCGGGTGTCGCGTGTTGGCGGCGGCCCCGTCGAGCCCAGGGACGATGTACGTCAGTCTCGGAAGTGGAACCGGGGGCATCAGGCGCAGCCTCGACGGTGGCGCCACCTGGAGTCTTCAGGCGTCCAACATCGGGTATATCTACGGCGTTGCCGTCGATCCGATGAACGCGTCCGTCCTGTACGCGGCGACCGGCGACAACGGGATCATCAAGTCCATCGATGGCGGTGCGAATTGGACCGCCGCGAACACCGGCGTCGCGACGACCCAACTGATTTCCGTCGCCGTGGACGCGACGGATCCCACCCATCTCTACGCGGGCACGGCGGATGGCCGGGTCTACGTATCGGGTAATGGCGCGTCGAGCTGGGTGCTGACGGGATCCGGGGTCGCGGGCCGGATCGTCAAGGCGATCGCGATCGACCCGACCGTCGGTACCACCGTCTATGTCGCCGGGTACGACGGCGTCGCGAAGAGCATCGATGGGGGCAACTCCTGGAACCTCGTTTTCGACGGAAGCTACGTGTTCACCATCGCGCTCGAGCCCGGCAATCCCGCGCGTCTCATCGCTGGCCTCAACAACTTCGGCGTCGCCATCACCGACGATGCCGGCGCGTCATGGGGGCTCGAAGGGCCGCCGTGGATCGCCAGGGGTGTGGCGTTGGATCCCTCGAACCCGTCGATTCTGTACGCAGCCAGCGAGGCGGCGAGGGGACTGTACCGAACGTCGGACGAGGGTGTGACGTGGCAGCGCCTTCCGATCGGTGGCCTCACCGACGACGTCTTCTGGGACATCGCGATCGATCCCAACGACAGCGACACTCTTTACGCTTCGGGATGGGGAGCCACCAACAAGTCCACCGACGGTGGTCTGACCTGGGGGCCAATCAATCTCGGCGGGCGTCGGGTCGAGCTCGCTCCGGGCGGGCTCTACGGGTATGGCGGCGCCCTCGTGCGCAGCGTGGATGGTGGCGCGACGTCGCAGAACATCGCTCCGCCAACGGGCATCGTCGAAGACATCGCCGTGATCGACGCCAATACGATCTACGCAGCCGTCTTCAATGGCTCCTCGGGCGTGCAGAAGACCGTCGACGGCGGCGTGACATGGTCTCCTACCGCGTTCGTGGGGGATTCTTTCGCCGTCGCACCCGACCCGACCCAACCGAACGTGGTGTACGCCGGAAGCGGTAACGCGGTCTTCCGAACCAGTGATGGAGGCGCGATATGGAGCCTCGCCTTCAGCGTGGGCGGGGGAACCGTGGGGTCGCTGTGGGTCGATCCGGCCGCACCCGATCGCCTGTACGCTGCCGCCGATACCGCCGTCGTCGTGGCGCGGCTCGTCAGCGGGAGCTTCGTGACCAGTCGACACGAGCTCGAGGGTGCGCATGCGCTGGACATGGTGGTCGATGCGCCGGGAGGTCGGCTCTTCGTCGCCACCTCGGGCTCGGGTGTTCTGCGCCTGGTTCCCGTGTGTCAGGACGGTCTCCTCGACCCCGGGGAAGCGTGCGACGACGGCAACGGCTTCACCGGCGATTGCTGTGCGCCGTCGTGCGCCGACGAGGCCAACGGGAGTCCGTGCGAGGACGGCTTGTTTTGTACGGCGAGCGACACGTGCTCCTCGGCGGCTTGTGTGGCGGGCGGACCGCGCGACTGTTCCGCGACCTCGGGGACGTGTGCGACTGGTGAGTGCAACGAGGCGCAGGATGTTTGCGAGCCGGCGCCGCAAAATGGCGGCCCGTGCAGTGACGGCAGCGCGTGCACGACAAGCGATCAGTGCGTCGTGGGTCAGTGCGTCGGTACGTCTTCCCTGTGTGGTGACGGCAACATCTCGCCGGGGTGCCTGGAAGAGTGCGACGACGGCGGAACGACGGACGGCAACGGTTGCTCGGCCGGCTGTCACGTCGAGACGGGCTGGTCCTGCTCGGGGACGCCGTCGGTGTGCATTGCGATCTGCGGCAACGGGACCCTCGATGCGGGGGAAGCCTGCGACGACGGCGATCTCGGGAGTCTCGACGGTTGCACGGGAACGTGCACGGTCGAGCCGGGCTGGACTTGTCCCGGTTCGCCGAGCGTCTGCGCCGCGGTCTGCGGCGACGGCCTCCGGGTCGGGAACGAGCAATGCGACGCGGGCGACGCCGACGACGGCGACGCAGACGGCTGTGAGGCCAACTGCACGCTGACGCCGAAGACCGCGACGGATACCGCCGTGCCCGCGGGTACGGTGAGCAGCGACGTCGAAGGGAACGGGGCCACCGCGCTCGATCCGCTGGAGACCGGGGTCACGACGCCGACCGGCGGGACCGTCAGCATCACGCGTCAACCGACGAGCGGCACTGGTGGTGCGGGCTTCGGGCTCCTCGGCCAGGAGCTGATCATCACCGCGCCGCCGTCGACCGCCGCAGCACCGCTACGCTTCGCCTTCACCATCGATCCGTCGCTAGCGCCGGGCCTGACGCCCGCGAACATTCCGGTCTTCCGCAACGGCGCGGAGGTGCTCGCCTGCACCGGTCCCGCCGGGGAAGCGTCGCCCGATCCTTGCGTGACCAGCCGCGGCCTGCACGCGAACGGCGAGGACATCGAGATCGTCGTGCTGACCTCGGCGGCGAGCACTTGGACCTTCGCGGTCGATGTCTGCGGGTCGGCTCCACGTCTCGACTGTCGGATACCGATCCAGAGCGGTAAGGCGTCGTTCCAAATCAAGAACGCGGCCGATGCGGCCAAGGATCAGCTGCAATGGAAGTGGCTGAAGGGCGCGGCGACGAGCGGCGGCGATTTCGGCGATCCGACGGCGATCACCGACTACACGCTCTGCGTCTACGATGCGGGTGACCTGTATCTACGTTTGGCCGTGCCGTCCGCCGGCACCTGTGCCGGGAAGGCGTGCTGGGCCGCCAAGTCCGGGAGTTTCAGCTACAAGGACAAGGCGGGCGTCGCCGACGGCGTGCAGCAGTTGCAGCTGAAGGCCGGCGTCCCCGCTGGAAAGGCGAAGATCCAGCTGAAGGGGAAGGGCGGAGGCCTTGCGCTGCCGATACCCCTCGCCATCACGCCACCGGTCACGGTACAGCTCCGCGCCTCGAACGGCACCTGCTGGGGCGCGACATACAGCAGCCCAAGCAAGAACGATCCAGCTGCGTTCGCGGCCAAGGCGGATTGAGGATTCGAGGAACGAGGCCTACGCGAATGCTACCGCTCGACAGATACCTCCTCGAGGATCACGTCCTTGAAGACCCCGGGGTCGCCGAGGCGTTTGGCGGCATCCAGGATCTCGATCCCCGCAAGATGCCCATCCGCGTCGTAGTCGGCGGCGATGCCATCGGCGAGATGCTGCGTCGTGACGGGGGTGTCCTTGAAGCGGATGTAGAGCGCGTCGACGGCGTGGTCGTAGGTGATCTTCACGATGGCTCCTTCAGAAGAAGTAGACGTACACGGTCACGACGACGATCGCATCTGCCTCGTCGACGAAGATCGGCCGCACCTGCTTCATGCCATACCACTTCCCGTTCCAGTCTGCCTGGAATCGAAAGTCCGTCACACTGGATGAGAACGATGGCGCACGATTCAATGACGAAACGGATCGAGGAAAGGCTCTTCGGACATGAACAAGATGAATAGGAACACGATGAGCGTCACCATCTGCCGCCTCGCTGCCGTGATGCTGCTCGCAACGGCGATCATCGCGCCGCGCGCGCACGCCTACCGGGCGACCTTCACCGTCGACAAATGCCTCGCGGGCAAAATCAAGACGCTCGGCAAGGACGCCGCCGCGCAGACGGGGTGCCAGAGCAAGGCGGCGGCGAAGGACGACCCGCTCGCCGGCGAGTGCGTGACCAAGGCGAGCGCCAAGCTGACGGACGGTTTCGCGAAGCTCGATACGAAGTACCCGTCCTGCACCGGCGGCACCGGGAACGGCGCCGGGTTCGCGGCCCGGACGCTCGCGTACGGGGGCACCGTCGCAACGGTGGTCGGGTCCACCCCGGGCGGCAGCAAGTGCGACGCCGCGAAGAACAAGTGCGTCGGGAAGTACGTCGCCGGCATCACCGGCTGCTACGCGAAGGCCGCCGGCAAGACCGGCACCGTCGACAACGCGCCGGGCGGGTGTACGGCCAAGACCGCGGCGAAGCTCGTCGATGGCCTCAAGGGCTGCCTCGACAAGGGCGCCGCCGCCGGTGACTGCGCGAACCCCGGCACCCAGGGCACGACGCTCAAGGCCGCCGCCGACGTCTTCATCGACACCCAGGCTTGCATCCTCGATCCGGCGGGCGCGCTCGCGCGGCCCGAGGATCCCGTCGTGCTCACCGGCGCCGACATCGCGAGCCTGAACGGTATCGCGCCGGCCGACCTCGTGGCCTTCCGCTACGACGGCGGATGGGAACAGGTGCCCGTGCAGGTGGACGAGCGCGCTGTCGTCAGCTTCGATGACGTCTACGACCACGCCGGGGGCAGCCCCTGGTGCGGTGGCAACTGCGGCGGCGGCTTCACCCGGCTCGACTACACGGACGCCGGGACCTTCACGGGACCCGATCCCGACGCGACCATCGACGCCGACGACGAGATCGTCTTCATGGCGGCCGACGCGGGAGCGGCGAGGGCGGGCATGGCGCCCGCGCCGGCGGACGTCGTCGCCGGTACCGGCCTCGAGCTCACGATCGTCGACCCCCTGAGCTGCGGAACCGGATACGTCTACCTCTTCCAGCAAACCGGCGCGCTCGATCCCTCGGCCGGCGAGCAGTACGTGACCTACGATTTCGACCTGCTCTCGGGGCCGTATCTCACGACGTACAACCTCACGACCGATCCGAACCCCGAGGACACCACCATCACGACCGACGTCTACGCGCGTCACTTCATCGACCGCTGGGTGCAAGACGAGCTGCACATCGTCAAGGGAGGCGCGACCGGCGTCGACATCCTCGACCGCCACAAGACGCAGTTCTGGCCCGACAACTGCTTCCGAACGGAGGACTCGTTCACCGGCCGCGACGGCTCGACCGACATCGAAGGCGCGTTCGTCGCGAACCGTGCCGGGCCCGTGCGCGCCATCCGTTCCTATGTCGGCGCCAACAGCGGGCCGCGCTCGCAACGCCAGCACCTCTACTATCGCGGCCGGGAGGACGAGACGAGCTTCCTGCGCGTGCACGGTATCCCCTCGATCATGGTCTTCCACGACTACAGCGCGGCTGCGTCCGGCATGACCTACGCGAACGACAACAACCCGAGCGGCGTCACCATCGACGGCACGCCGGACGTGGTGACGCCGGGTGAGCTCGATTGGGAGCTCGTCACCGGCCCGCAAGGCTCGCTCGTGGTCGCGGGCTGGGTCGAAACGAATCTCACCGTCACGCTGACGTCCTTCTACCGCGACGACGCGAGCTCGATGAATTGCACCGGCGACGACACGTCGTCGTTCGGCGCGAGCGGCGCCTACGTCGACGGCGGCATCGCGGACACCGAGCCTTTTGGGCTCGGCAACTACCTGAACGGCATCCGCGTGCTGTACTACGACGCGCCGGGGCTCACCGCGGCGGACGCCGCGACGCGCAGCGCGTGGGCGCGCACGCCGCTCGTGCCCGTCGCGAGCGCGTGGCCGTGATCGTTGTGAGGGCTGATCGGCAGTTCCTCGAGTTCGTCCGCAGACGAAGTCGCCACGACACCAGAGCGCGGAGAATCGCAACATGACCTTCCAATCCCGTCGACGACCGCGCGAAGCCCGAATGACGACATGCCGTCGTCTCCGGCAGACCCAACGCACCGGCATCGAGCTTTTGGGCAACTCGGTATGGACTGACCTCGTGCTCCCGTCCGGCAGTAAGGGGATCGGTGCGTGCCAGAAGGCGCTCGTGCAGGCCATGCAGAAGTACCACGCACAGGGATCCAAGGTGCTTCGCAAATGCTGGGCGGCGCGAGACAAGGGCAAGTATTCCGACATCCGTCAAGATGCTTCCGCCGGTGCGGAGTCGCGGTCGTGTTGGTCAAGTGGTGGAGGGGTGAGTGCCAGACTCAGTTGAAAAGTGGGTGGTGACCTCCCACAACGGTGAGACGTTCTCGCGAGGAACGATGTCTCATCAAGGAGGTCACACCCATGAAGCAGGTGCGACGAATACGGAAGACGGCGCAAGAGAATCGGTTGGTGCGGGCGCGGCTCACGGCAGCGCCTGAGGATGTCACGACGACGAACGCGAAGGGGGCGTTGATTCAAGCTGAATACTCTCACGCGGATTTCGACCCCCTTTTTCGCTCGGGATGAGTCCGCGTCACCACAACGCGAGGAGGACTACCGATGGGACCGTGCGCACGCGTGATGGACGAAGTTGTCTGTAACCTCATCCGTCTGGGGCGTGGAGCCAGACGGTGTGTCGTCAGGGCGAGTGTTCTGGCGCTCTTGGGGTGGCCCACGCTGGTCGCGGCGAACCCAGGCGATCTGGATTTGTCGTTTGGTACCGGCGGGAAAGTAACGACCGTTCTCGGGTCATTCTCCGGAATTGTGGACCTCGTCATTCAAAACGACGGCAAGCTCGTAGCGGCTGGGTACACATACGTAGGAGCCGATCAGGAGTTCGCGCTCGCTCGCTACAACACCAATGGGACGCTCGATGGCAGTTTCGGATCCGGAGGCACCGTCACAACGACATTCGGGTCGTACATGGAAGGGCATGGGATTGTCTTGCAAAGCGACGGAAAGCTGGTCGTGGCAGGCACTGACTACGCGCCTTCGCCCGGACCCATCGTCGTCATGCGCTTCAACACCAATGGGACCCTTGACGGCACGTTCGGGAGCGGCGGTAAAGCGACAACCGTGATTGGTGGTACAGATAGTGGAGCATTTCCAATTGTGCAGCAGAATGACGGCAAGCTCGTGGTAGCTGGGGGGTCCGGCAGCAACATGGCGCTCGCGCGCTACAATCCCAACGGCACCCTCGACGGCACGTTCGGCAGCGGCGGCACAGTGACGACAGTTGGGCCCCAGACCGCTTTCGCGCTCGTCCTGCAAAACGACGGCAAGCTCGTCGCCGCCGGACGCTCCTCCGACGGTCTCGCCTTTGCGCTCGTGCGCTACGATGCCGACGGCACGCTGGACGGCACCTTCGGCAGCGGCGGAATCGTGACAACCAGCTTCGGATCTTACGCGGGTGTTTTGGGGCTCGTGCTCCAAAGCAACGGCAAACTGGTTGCGGCGGGTTACGCCTCGGTAGGCCCAACGAACGAGTTCGCACTTGCACGGTACAACCCCGACGGCACGCTCGACGGGAATTTTGGCAGCGGCGGGACCGTGACGACCGCGATAGGGTCGGCGGCAGGTGCCAATGCGGTCGTCACGCAGAGCGACGGCAAGCTGATCGCGGGTGGTTTGGCCGAGGTCAGTGGTGTGCTTCAGTTCGCGCTCGTACGCTACAACTCCGACGGTACGCTCGACGGCACGTTCGGCAGCGGCGGAACCGTGACGACCGCGTCGGGATCGCAGGCGTACGCCAATGCCCTTCTCCTGCAAGACGACGACAAACTGGTAGCGGCCGGTCTGGCAGGTGGCGAGAACTTCGGGTTCGCACGCTATGAGACCAACGACGTCGCGAGCGGGGTGGTCGGGGCGAACGCCACCATCACTACGGACAACGAAGGCGATGGAGCGACTGCGAACGACGTAGTAGAAAGCTCCGTAACCTCACCGAACCCAGGATCGATCGACATCACCGAGCGCGAATCGCAGACCTCGTCCCCACCCGGATTTGCGCTCCTTGGTGAAGAGGTGCAGATCATGGCGCCACCTGCGAGCGTCGGGGCGCCGCTGAGCTTGGTTTTTCGCTTGGACGGCGCGATCATTCCCAGCGGTCAGGACGAGACGACGATCGTTGTGTTCAAGGATGGGATCGCCGTGCCCGCGTGTACGGGCGCCCCCAGCGCCGTCCCCGACCCATGTGTTGCAAACCGGACCCTGGTCGGGGACGACGCAATGCTCACCGTCCTCACGACGACAGCCAGTGATTGGACCTTCGCAACGACTGAATGTGCTGCGATGCCACAGGTCTGTAGGACGCCGACCGTCAGTGGCAAGGCGTACCTTGCACTCACGAACAAGACCCCTGACGATAAAGATGCGTTTCAGTGGAAATGGCTGACCGGTGCGGCAACGACGAAGGCGGAGCTTGGGGATCCTCTACATATGGATAACTATGTCGTCTGCCTCTACGACGGTGCGGGTCTACGGGCGAAACTTACCGCGTCGGCAGGGGGCATCTGCGCCGGGAAGGACTGCTGGAAGGATAGTCCGAACGGTTACAAATACAAAGACAAGGACGCGACGCCGAGCGGGATTACGCAGCTTCAGATCGCCGAAGGCGTGGACGGCAAAGCCAAGATCCAGATCAAAGGCAAGGGTTCGTACCTCCCCGACCTCAATCTAGCGGCACTCGTGTCTCCCATCATGGTCCAGCTTCATGCCGCGAGCGGCGGGGTCTGCTTCGGAGCGGAGTACACATTCCCCTCAGCGATCAGCAATGACGCAGTGTCCTTCAAGGACAAAGCGGACTGAGCCGTCTTGTCTTTCAATACCGATGACGAACCCAATTGACGGTCAACTGGGCGACCCCAGCAACACGGTTCTCGACCGTGCCGCGCGTACAACGCCTTCGTCGCGGAGCTCGACTACGGCACGACGAACATGGACGCGATCGATCGCGCGCTTGACGGTGCGGAGGAGCGCGGGCTCGCGTTGCACTTCGTCGAGCGTGACGGGATTGGTACCGCCGATCAGTGCGTCTGGGTCGTGGCGCGCGGCATCGAGCACATCGAGCCGAGGCAGAGGTTTGATGGGCGTGAATGACAATCATTCACGTCATGAATGATCAACAGCAGCGTGAGGCTGTCACCATTTGGGTGACGATTGCACGGTCGGGTTCCGATAAGCGCAGCTGAAGCTCGCCCAAGGCGACGAGGGCAAAACCAAGCTGAGCTTCAAGGCCAAGGGCGTCCTCTTGGACGTGCCCCCGCTCGCCGCGTTGGCCGGCCCGATTCGCGTGCAGCTCGTGCGCGGCGGCGGCGCCCAAGAGATGTGCTGGGAAGCCGTCTACGACGCGCCCTTCCTCAAGAACGACGGCGTGAGCTTCGTCGACAAGGCGAATTGATCAGGCCATTCATTCCTTCCATCCTCGCATCGCGAGCACCTCGGCGATGTCCCTTCGACCGTCCAGAACGCCGACGATTCCAATCACTGGACCGTCGATCCTGAAGAAGATTCGGTATGGAGCGACGACCAGCTCGCGATAGGCCGTGACCCCGATGCGCTTCAGCTCCGGCACGACGCGACCGCGCCGGGGATGCGTCGTAAGAGAGGCGATGCGGCGGGCCATCCCCGCATAGACGTCCCTCGCTCTCTCGGGGCTTTCGCGTCTGGCGATGAATTCGAGGATGTCTTCGAGATCCGTAATCGCAATGGGCGACCACTCGACCCGCCGCAGCTCACTCACGCGCCAGTTCGGCGAGCTTGCGACGCAAGCGAGCCGTCACGCGCGCCGCCGAAACGCCCTTCCCTCTCTTCAGCTCCTGGTCGCCCTGCACCATGAACCGCAGCAGCAAGAGCGCCTGGCGTTGCTCCCGGAAGCTGTCGATGTCTTGCAAGACCGCCGTGGCTTTGCCGTTCTGCGTGATGAGAATCGGCTTCCGCTCCTGACGCGCGCGTCGAACCAGTTGCGCGCTCCGGGTCTTGAAAACCGTGATCGGCTCGATCGAGGTGTCGTCCATGGGGCCAGTCTTAGACCCGGATTCGGATGCGATCAACGCTCATCGGCACGGGCGGTCAGGGAATCGCGATCAGCTCCGATGCGGGCGGAAGTTGGGCGGCGTCCAATGCCGGCGTTGGCAACGTCGCCTTGGAGGCGATCGCACTGGTCCAGGGTTCGTCGGACGCTCCCGCTGCGCGCACCGGCCGATCCCGCCAAGCGGCGGCTGCAATGGAAGTGCAGCTCGGAGCGGGGGGCGACGGCAAGGCCAAGATCCAAGTGAAGGGGAAGGGCGCGTTACTCGCGCTCCCCGATCCCGCCGCGGCATAGTAGACGGCGTAGGGAAAGCGACGGAGCAGCGCTCTCCGAATCCCCGCCCTGAGCTCGCCGTATCGGAAAGGGCTCGTGATGATCCGTTCGTAGGTGCGGCGCAGCTCGTCGAGGAACTCGAGCCCGAGGCCGGAACGCTCGTGCTGGTACCATACGAACGCAGACTCGACATCCAGATCGGCCGCCGGCTCCGTGACGAGCCGGTAGCTGGTCACGATGACGTCTTCGTCAGGCGCTCGAGGAGATCGTGCGCTGGCCGAGCAAGGTGCGGTTCCTTCCGATACGCCTCCAAGCGCTGCTCGGCGAGATCCAGATGGCTCTCCGGCACGGGAAGCTCACCCGGCTGATCGGCGATGCGGTCCCAAAGCTCCTGGAGGTAGCGTATCTGGTCGGCTTTGGTGAGGTTGCTGAAGCCCGGAGGCTCCGGGAGGGGGAGACTGGCCATGGCGTTACCTCCTGCCGTCACGTTTGCGGGGCCGCATGGCGAGGATCGTAGCTGCGAGACGACTGCGGCCGCAACGGCTTTTGGCGCTACGAGTATCCACCGAGCGAGCGCCGGCTTCGGGCCATCACGCACTCGATCCCGTGGCCGGTGTGATCACGAGCGCAACTGCCCCTCTTGCGAGCACCCGCGTCAGCTCGTTCTGGCTCGCGACGCCGAGCTTCGAGAAGGTGCGCTTGAGGTGGGTGCGGATCGTGTTGACCGAGACGCCGAGCGCGCGGGCCATCGTCTCGACGCGAGCGCCGGCGAGGAGGCGCAGGGCGACGTCGGCCTCGGCCGGGGTGAGGCCGTAGAGTTCGCGTAGCACGGGCGCGACCTCCGCGAGGTCCCCGTCGGGGTCGGCGACGATCGCGACGGTCACGGGCGCGTCATCGGTGCTCTCGGGCCCTTCGGTCGGCAGCCGGGCGAGCCGGACGAAGTACGGCGATCCGCCGCGGCGGCGCGTGATCGGCATGAGGATCGGCGCGTTCCCATACGTGACTTCGCGAACGGCGCGCCGCAGCCGCGTCGTATCGGCGTCGCCCGTTGCTGCGAGGAGACCCCGCTCGACCAGGATGCCGTCGCCGGCGGCGGTCATGGCCCGGGCCGCGGCATTCGATCGCGTGACGCGGCCGTCGCGGGCGAGCAGTGCGACACCGAGTGGCAGCCGATCGAGCACCGCGGCGAGTGCGTCCCGCTCGCGCGTGAGCGCTTCGATCCGGCGCGCGGTCGCGAAGGCGGGTCGCAGGTCGCCGGCCAACGCCTCGGCCCGTCGGAGATCGACCGCCGTGAACGGACCCGTCGCGCGTGCGCGCGCGAGCACGAGCACCGCGGTCGCGCGCTCGTCGGTCGCGAGCGTTGCGACCCCGAGCGCGTCGCCGCCCGGATCATCGGACGTGATGGCGAATGCGTCCTCCCGCGCGGACCGCGCCAACCGGCGCCCGAGCCCGGAGAGCGCGGCGGCTCTGACGGTCCATCCCGCGCCCGCCCGCCAGACCGTCGGCGAGCCGTCCGCCGGGCGGCCTGCCGCCGATCGCGCAGGCAGGACGACGGCCGCGCCCGCGGCGTCCATGTACGTCGCCACCCGTGCGAGGAGCGCGGGCCACGCAGCGGGCGCGAGTGCCGCTGCGCCGACGAGGTCGGCGAAGCTCTCGCGCGCATCGCGTTCGGCGGTGAGCGTCGCGCTCGGCGTCGGATGGGGTACGGCCACGCCGGGTGTCGAGCAACCTCCGTGCCCGCCGGGAAAGCGCGTCGGCGCGCGCGGGATCGGGGGTGTGGCCCGAGCGATGTGCACGCGATTGCGCAGCCGGGCGCGGCGCGCGCGCTCGCATTGCACAATGCGGTGCGTGCGGCCGGCCAGGTCCGGTGAACGGCTGGGTCTTGCCGAGACGGGCCGGAACTTGCTTACCAGAGACCGATGCACAGGCCGGGTCCGATCGCCTACTTGCTGCCGCTCGTCGCGCTCGCGATCGGCGTGCCCATCCTCGCGTTTGCGACCATCCGCAGCGTGACCTGGGTCGGCCGGACGTTTCCCGGCTTCTTCGTCATGCAGAACGCGGTCGTACCGACCGTGAGCGGGATCGACTGGCCCCCGGACCGCGCCGGGATCTTCCACGCGCGCGTCACGGCGGTCGACGGCGAGCGGGTGCGGTCGGGCGCCGAGGTCTACGAGCGCGTCGCCGCGCATCCGCCCGGAACGCCGATCGAGTACACGCTCGCGGGCGAGGACGGCGAGGACGGCGCCCGGACCGTGCGCGTCGCCGCGCATCGCTTCGGCTGGTACGCGTACCTCGAGACCTGGGGCATCCTGCTCGCGTTCGCGTGGAGCTACCTCGCGATCGGGCTCGTGGTCGCCTTCCTCCAGCCGCGTACCCGCCAGGCGCGGGTCTACCTGCTCCAGGCGCTCGTCGGGAGCATCTATCCGGCGGCGGCGGTCCTGTATCACCAGGCGAGCTCCGACCACCCGTGGCTCACGGCCGTCGGGCTCGCCGCGGAATGCGTGTTCCCCGCGACCTACGTGCATCTCGCGCTCGTGTTCCCGGTCGAGCGCCGCCTCCCCGCGCCGGCGTGGCTCTGGACGGCGACTCCGTACGTTCTGAGCGCCGTGCTCGTCGTGCTCGGGCTCCGCGGCTTCTACGCGGATCCGCCGACGCTCGCCGCGTTCCGCGCCGCCTACGTCTACACGTCGGCGAGCATCCTCTTCTTCGTGGCCGCCATGGTCGTCGGGTACGTCCGGAGCCGTGACCCGGCGATTCGTGGACGGATCCTCGCCGTCCTTCCAGGGGTCGTCTTCGGGACGGCGGCGGTGTTCCTGATCTTCCTGAACAACGCGTCGGCGGGCCGCGACCTTCCGATCCAGTTCGGCCTCGTGCCGTCGTTCGCGTTCTACGTGAGTGTCGCCTACGCGATCGCGAAGCACGACTTGTTCGACGTCGACCGGGTGGTCCGGCAGAGCTTCGTCTACGGCCTGCTCACCGTGATCGTGCTCGCCGGGTACGCGCTCGCGCTCAGCGTTCCGGCGCAGGTGGCGCCGGCCGGCGTGGTCGGCGCGCTGTTCGTGCTCGGTCTCGCCTTCCTGCTCGATCCCCTCAGGCGCGGCGTGCAGCGGGTCGTCGACCGCGCCTTCTTCCGGAGCCGCCTCGACGGCGCCCGGACCGTCGCCGAGCTCAGCGAGGCGCTCACCAGCGTGCTCGACCTCGACGAGATCGTGGCGCGCGTCACGCAGGTGGTGACCGAAGCGATGCAGCTCGAGTCGACGACGCTCGCGGTCGCGGAGGAGGGGAGAGCGTGGTCGCGCGGCGCCGACGGGGCGCTGCGGATCGTGCCGGCCCCGCCGGCGGACCTTGCCGCGGCGGCGCGGGCGGCGGTCACGGAGTCGCCGATCGACCCGCCGCTCGGCGCTGATGCTCCGGCGTTCGGCGCCGGGGTGCGCGCGGTCCTCGGCAGCTTCGACGCCGCGGCGGTCCTGCCGCTCGTGCTCGGCGAGCGCCCCCTCGGCTTCCTGGCGCTCGGAGCGAAGCGCTCCGGGCGGCCGCTCGGAGCGCGCGATGTCCGCCTGTTGCGGACCCTGGCGAACCAAGCGGCGATCGCGATCCAGAACGCGCTGTCCTTCCGCGCGCTCGGCGCCCTGAACCGCGAGCTCGACGAGAAGGTTCGCGCCCGCACCGAGGAAGTCCGGCGCTCCAACGTGGATTTGAAAACGGCGTACCGCGAGCTCCAGGACACCCAGGCGCAGCTCGTCCACTCCGAGAAGATGGCCTCGCTCGGCCAGCTCGTCGCCGGCGTCGCTCACGAGCTCAACAACCCGGCGAGCTTCGTCCACGGGAGTCTCGGCAACCTGAGCCGCTACCTGGCGACGTTCGTCGAGGTGATCCAGCGCTATCGGGCCGCGCCGATCGCCGACCCCGCCGTGCGCGAGTCGCTCGAGGCGCTCTCCGCGGCCTCCCAGCTCGACTATCTCCTCCAAGCGACGCCCGAGCTCCTGCGCTATTGCGCCGAGGGCTCCGAGCGCATCAAGCGGATCGTCGAGGACTTGCGCGTGTTCGTGCGCGCGGAGCAAGGCGAACGCTCGTCGACGGACCTGGCCGCGGATCTCGAGGCGACGCTGCGGCTCCTCGCGGAGCGCATCGCGAACGTCCGCATCGAGCGGCGCTACGGCGTCGTGGCCCCCATCGAGGCGCACGCCGGCCAGTTGAATCAGGTGTGGATGAA
Source organism: Deltaproteobacteria bacterium (assembly GCA_020848745.1). Classification (NCBI taxonomy): domain Bacteria; kingdom Pseudomonadati; phylum Myxococcota; class Myxococcia; species Deltaproteobacteria bacterium. Next base: position 175,845 of record JADLHM010000098.1, read on the forward strand.
CCTCCTCGCCAACGCGGTCGACGCGGTCGAAGGGCATCGGGACGGCGTCATCACGGTCGCCATCAGCGACGAGGGCGCCTGGGTGAAAGTCGTGATCGCCGACAACGGCGTCGGGATCCCGTCCGCGGTGCGGGGCAAGATCTTCGACCCGTTCTTCACCACGAAAGCGATCGGGCGCGGCACCGGGCTCGGTCTCAGCATTGCCTACGGCGCGGTGCGCAGCCACGGCGGACACATCGCGGTCGAGAGCGAGCCGGGCCGCGGCACCACGATGACCGTCCGCCTGCCGCGTCATCAGGCGAGGCCGCACGCGGCCTGACGCGGCGCCTTTCCTTTCCGGCACCCATCCACTACCTATCGACCTCTCATGCCACCTGCGTCCGGCCTTTGCGGCCGCGTGAGATCGCGAGCGCGATGACTCAGCCTCGGGTGCTCGTCGTCGACGACGAGCCGGCGAGCGTCGGCCTCATCCGCATCACGCTCGGGCAGGAGTTCGAGGTCCACGTCGCGACCGACGGCGAAGCGGCGCTCGCCCTGCTCGCCGAGCACCCCGACATGGCCGTCGCCGTCGTCGATCAGCGCATGCCCGGCATGACGGGCACCGAGGTGTTGCGGCGGACGAACGGGACGCATCCCCACCTGGTCCGCATCATCCTGACGGGCTACTCGGACATCGAGGCCTTGATCGCCGCCGTCAACGAAGGCCGCGTCTACCGCTACCTCACCAAGCCCTGGAACCGAGACGAGCTGGTCGCGACGGTGCGTCAGGCCGCCGATCTGCACGACCTCACGGTCGCGAACCTGCGCATGCAGGCCGAGCTCACGGCCGCCAACGAGCGCCTCCGCGTCGAGAACGCCGGGCTGCAGCGCGAGGCGCGCGGCAAGTACCGCTTCGCGGATCTGGTCGGAACGAGTCCGGCGTTGCGGCGCATGCTCGACCTCGTCGAGCGCGCGGTGCTGACGGACGCGACCGTGCTCGTCACCGGCGAGACGGGCACCGGCAAGGAGCTGGTGGCGCGCGCCATCCACTACAACGGGCTGCGACGCGACCGGGCGTTCGTGACCGAGAACTGCGGCGCCATCGCGCCGGACCTGTTGTCGAGCGAGCTGTTCGGCCACAAGCGCGGCGCGTTCACCGGCGCGCTCGAGGACAGGAAGGGACTCTTCGAGACGGCGCAGGGCGGGACGCTCTTCCTCGACGAGATCGGCGACTGCCCGGCGGAGCTCCAGATCCGCCTCCTGCGCGTGCTCGATCAGCGCGAGGTCCGCCGCGTCGGCGACGCGAAACCGATCCCCGTCGACGTGCGCGTCATCGCGGCGACGCATCGCGACCTCGAGCGCGAGGCCGAAGCCGGCGGCTTCCGGCGGGATCTCTACTACCGCCTCGGTGTCTTCACGATCGCGACGCCGCCGCTCCGCGAGCGGAAGGAGGACATTCCGCTCATCGCCGTGCACGTGCTGGACCGGCTGAACGCGGCCTACGGGCGCGGCGTCACGGGCTTCACGCCGGAGACGCTGGCGCGCCTCGCGGCGCACGATTTTCCCGGCAACGTGCGCGAGCTGCAGAACGAGATCGAGCGCGCCTACGCGCTCGCCGACCGCGACGCGTGCATCACGCCGGATCTCTTGTCGCCGCGCTACGCGGCCCTCGATCCGCTCGCTTCCGGGGAGGAAAGCACGCTGCGCGCCGCGCTCGAGCGCGCCGAGGCGCGGCACATCCGCGAGATCCTGGAGCGTCACGGCGGGCACCAGGGGCGCACCGCGGAGGCGCTCGGGATCTCGCGGCGCGGCCTCATCGACAAGATCAACAAGTACGGCTTGCGGTAGGAGGAGAGCACTGCCGCGCCGGATCGCGCTCGTGTTGCTCGCCGCGGGCCTGTACGCGCTGGCGTTGCCGCCGTGGAGCATGCTGCCCGTCGCGGCGGTGGCGCTCGTGCCGTTCCTGCTGGCGCTCCGCGACGTCGCCCCGCTGCGCGCGGGATGGCTCGGGCTCCTCTTCGGGACCGCGGCGATCTGGGGGGTCGGCCATTGGGTGCCCGGCGCGCTCGCGTACTACTACCAGCAGCCGCTGTGGTTCGGCGTCGGCTTCGCGCTCGCCGCGTCGGTCGTCTTCGCGGGGTCGTACGGCGCCGGCTTCGCGGCGTGCGCGGCGTGGATCGGCTCGCGCACGGCCGGCGCCGCGCGCGTGCTCGCGCTCGCGGCGCTGTGGGTCGCGTGGGAGCTCGCGCGGGCCCGATTGCTGACGGGCGATCCCTGGCTCCTCTTCGGCTACGCCCTCGGGCCCTCGCCGGCGCTGCGCCAGGCGGCCGACCTCGGCGGCGTGTATCTCTTGTCGTTCGTCGCCGTGCTCGCGAACGCGGCGATCGCGGAGGCGCTGGCCGGTGGCGGGCGCGGGCGTTTCGCCGGCCTCGGGGCCGCGCTCGGCGTTCTCCTGGCTGCCTGGGCCTACGGCGCCGGACGGCTCGCGACCGCGCTTCCCGGCGCGGCGGTGCCGCTCGTCGTCGTCCAGGGGAACAATCCGGTCGGGGCGCAATGGACCGACGAGGACTACGGTGCGGGGCTCGAGCGCTACGTGGCGTTGTCGCGCGCCGCCGCCGCGGCGGCGCGGCCGTCCCTGTTGGTCTGGCCGGAGAGCGCGCTCACCGTCTTTCTCGCGGAGGACCGCGGCTACCGAGCCACCATCGGGCGCATGCTGCGGGAGACGGGAGCCGAGCTCGTGGTGGGCGGTCCATTCCGCGACGGCGAGGGCGGTGCGGCGCGGTACTTCAACGCGGCGTTTCACGTGACCGCGGACGGCCGCATCGCGGGTCGGTACGACAAGACGCATCTCCTGCCGTTCGCCGAGTACTTCCCGCTGCGCACCATCCAGTTCCTGCGCCGCCGCTTCGAGCGGGTGCGATACTTCACGGCCGGGGAGCGGCAGGAGCCGATCGTGACCTCCTTCGGGCCGGTGGCGATCGTCATCTGCTTCGAGGCGATCTTTCCGGAGATCGTCCGCGCCCGCATGGCGCACGGCGCCCGCCTGTTGTTGAACCTCTCGAACGACGCCTGGCTCGGGACCGGCGCCGGCCGCGAGCAGCACCTCGCGATGGTCGCGCTGCGCGCGGTCGAGAACCGCACCTGGGTGGTGCGCGCCACGACGACCGGGGTGTCGGCGCTGATCGATCCGTTCGGGCGCGTCGTCGCACGGGCGGATACCGATGCGGCGACGACGCTCGCGGGCGGCATCGTGCCGCTCGCCGTCGAGACGGTGTACGAGCGCGCCGGCGACGCCTTCGCCTATGCCTGCGTCGCGTTCGCGATCGTCGGTGCCGTCGCCTGCGCGATCGGCCGGCCGCCGCCCCGCGTCTGACAGAGCATCGCGCGCAGGAACCGCGGCCACGACGACGAGCCGCGGCGCTGCTCGGCGGCCGTCCAGAGCGCGTGCAGCTCACCGAGCAAACGGCCGGTGCCGGCGAGCGCGACGCCCACCTCCCGGAAGCGGCGCGCCGCGTGCGCGGCGCGGCCTTCGATCACGCACCCGCGGCGCCGGTCGCGCCGCGGCGTCAGGCGCCCGAGGCCCGTGATCATCGGGTGCGCGCCTTCGAGCTCGATCGCGCTCCGGTACCACAGCCAGAGCTGCAGGAGCGTGATCCGCAGGTCCGGAGCGACATCCGCGAGGCGCCGCTGCATGGCGGTCGGCGCGTAGAAGAGCCGCCAGGCGTCGGCATAGGCGGCCTGCCATTCGGCCCGCGTCATCCGCGGGTGATCGAGGACGGCGTGAAACGTGTCGTAGCGATTCCAGTCGGCGTCGAGCGGCGTGCCGCGCGCGACGAGGTCGCGGTGGTCGCGTGAGCCCGGGAGCGGCGTCCACATGAAGAACGACGCGAGGTCGGGCCGGATGTCTTCGCGGAGCCTGATCACGGCGGCGCGGACACGGTCCGCCGTGTCGTGCGGGAAGCCGACGATGTACCCGACGTGGGTGAGGATGCCCGCGCGGCGCCAGCGTTCGACCACCGCGGCGTAGTCGCCGGTCCGATTCTGCCGTTTGCCCGCGTCCGCGAGATTCTCGGAGTCGAGGCTCTCCATGCCGAGGAAGACCTGGAAGCATCCCGCCTGCCGAACCCCTTCGACGAAGCCCGGCAGGCGATGCGCCGCGAGATCGGCCTGCATCAGGAAGCGGAGCGGGATGCCGTGCTTCCGCCGCACCCGGCACAGCACGTCGAGGACCTCGTGCCAGCGCGGGTTCCGGGCGAAGTCGTCGTCGGTGAAGAAGTAGTCGGTCGTGCCGAGCGTACGGAAGTTCTCGAGGAGGGCGTCACCGATCATCTCGGGATCGCGGGCGCGCATGGTGCGTCCCTGGACGTTGATGACGGTGCAGAACGAGCAGGCGAACGGGCAGCCGCGGCTCGTCTCGAGGGTCCCGAGGCCGCGGTGGACGAAGCGGCGGAGCAGGCGGCGGTCGAGGCGCGGGACGGGGGCGCTCGCCAGCGCCGGGCGGGCGGCGAGCGTGTCGTAGGACGCCGCGAGGCGGCCCGTCGCGGCGTCGCGCAGGATCGCGTCCCAGGCGGTCTCGATCTCCCCGGCGACGAGCGTCACGCCGGCCGCTCGGAGCGCGCGGAGATCGGCGGGAAGCTCGGGGAGCATGGCGAACGAGCCCGATACGTGAAAGCCGCCGAGCAGGACCGCGCATCCCCGCTGGCGGAAGCGGAGGGCGAGATCGACGGCGCGCGGGAACTGGCTCGTTTGGACGCCGACGAGCGCGATCAACGTCCGCGCGCCGCGCCGCCGCGCCGCGCGCGCGAAGCGGCGCCACGGCACCTTCTGCACGGACTCGTCGCACAGTAGCGCGTCGATGCGTGTCGTGCCGAGCGCCCGCCGGCGCGCGGCGTCGAGCGTCAGGGCGTGCAGGCACGCAAGGCTGTTGCTGGGGAGGACGCCCCGGAGATGACGCACCGGATAGCCGTCGTCGTCGTACTTGGTCGGACGGATCAATGCGACGAGGAGGCGCTCCGCCGGTGACCCACGCCGATGCACGGGCCGCCACCGTATCCGCGTGCCGGCTCTGCCGCCAACGGGCTCGTCACCACATGGGTGACGACGGCGCCGAGGGGGGCCGGCTATTGCGTTCGTCCATGCCCCCCATCGATCCACAAGACGGCGAGCCCGGCCGCCGGGAAGACGATCGCGTCGCCGAGCGACCCGGCCGCGTCAGCATCGAGCGCAACGGACAAGAGTATCTGGTGACGATCAACGGCGCCGCGTTCGTGGCGTTGTCTCGCGCGCAGGCCGAAGGCATCGCGCGGCGAATGCGTGGCGGGACGCGGCCGCTGCGCGTGATCTGACGGGCGCCCGTCCTCACCGGACCGCGGCCCGTCGGTGTGGCCGCCGCGAAGGAACCGCGCTATGAGGCGCGCGGGTCCAACTCCCCGTGACGCCGCCGAGCACCGACGCCCTGGCACCTCCGTCCTTCTTCCGCGACGTGTGGCGGCTCGGGATGATTTACTGGCGCACGCGGGCGGCGCGCGCCGGCGCGGCGCTGCTGCTCCTGGCGATCGCCCTCGAGCTCGCCACCGTCTACAGCGCGGTCCTGGTCGCGCGCACGCAGGCCGCCGTGTTCGACGTCCTCCAGGATCGCGACGTCAAGGCGTTCCTCGGCGCGCTCGGCCTCCAGGCGGCGGCGATGCTCGGGACGATCCTGGCCGGGACCTTCCGCATCTACGTGCGCCAGATCCTCGAGGTGCGCTGGCGCCGCAAGATGACGGCCGAGTACCTGCGGCGCTGGATGACGCCCGAGGCGTTCTGGCAGCTCGAGCTCCACGGCGCGGCGATGGACAACCCCGACCAGCGCATCGCCGAGGACATCCGCGCCTACGTCGCGAGCGCGCTCGGGCTCTCGCTGTCGCTGCTGTCGAGCCTGGCGGCGCTGGCGTCGTTCGGCGGCATGCTGTGGGGCTTGTCGCGCGGCTGGCCGATCGCCCTGCCGACGGGCGACGTCTGCGTGCCGGGCTTCCTGATGTGGGTGGCGATCGGCTCCGCCGCCTTCGCGATGTGGATCACCCACGTCGTCGGCCGGAAGCTCGTGCCGATCAACTTCGACAAGCTGCGCTACGAGGCCGACTTCCGCTACGGCCTGGTGCGCTTCCGTGATCACGTGGAGTCGGTCGCGTTCAGCCGCGGCGAGGTGATCGAGCGCCGCCGCCTGCTGCAGCGCTTCGGCAGCATCGTCGAGAACTGGTGGCAGCTCATCCGCGCGCAGCGGAACCTCTCGCTGCTGACGCTCGGGCTCGGGCAGATGAACGGCGTCGTGCCGATGCTGCTCGCGGCGCCCGCGTATTTCGGGGGCCATCTCACGCTCGGCAAGATCACGCAGGTCGGGTTCGCGTACGGCCAGGTGTCGGGGGCGCTCAACTGGTTCGTGAACGCGTATCAGGAGATCGCGCAGTGGCGGGCGAGCATCCAGCGTCTCACGTCGTTCGCCGACGTCATGACGACGACCTCGCGCGAGCTCGCACACGCGAAGCGCCTGGAGGTCGAGCGTCGCGACGACCCGACGCTTCGCTTTCACGATGTCGTCCTCAACAGGCCCGACGGTCAGCCGCTCGTCCGCGCGGTCGGCTCGATCCGGCAAGGCGAGTCGATCACGCTCCTCGGTCCGACCGGCAGCGGCAAGACGACGCTCTTTCGCGCCCTCGCCGGCCTCTGGCCGTTCGGCGCCGGGCGGATCGAGATCCCGCGCGAGGCGCGGCTGCACTTCGTGCCGCCCCAGCCCTATTTCCCGGTCGGGAGTCTGCGCGTCGCTCTCACCTATCCCGATCTCGAGGTGCACTACTCCGACGAGGTCCTGCGCGAGGCGCTGCGGGTGATGGATCTCGGCTTCCTCGCGACGGCGCTCGACGACCAGGCCCAGTGGCACGTGCGGCTCTCGGTCGCCGAGCAGCAGCGGCTCTCGCTCGTGCGCGTGCTCGTGAAGACGCCGGACTGGCTCTTCCTCGACGAGGCGACCTCGGCGCTCGACGAGGCGATGGAGGCGAAGGTCTACGGCATCCTGCGCGCGTACCTGCCGCACGCGACGCTCCTCTCGATCGCGCACCGGCCTTCGGTCGCGGCGCTGCACGACCGCCGCTGGAAGCTGGTGCCCGGCGACGACGGCGTCGGGTTGGTGGTGGTCGACGACGGATGACGATGCCGCGCCGTCAGTACGCGACGAGCGCCTCGAGGTCGCCCGTCGCCTCGTTCCGCGCGACCACGAGACGCGACATGCAGGGCATGCAGTACACGCGGTCGCCCGGGAGGAGCGTGCGGCTCGAGCGGATCACGACCTTGCAGACGGGGCAGATGACCTCGTTCGGCGCGAGCCGGTCGCCGGCGCCCTTCCACTTGCGGTAGAAGCGCCGGTACTTCTTCGGGACCTCGTCGAAGCCGCTGTCGTCGAGGACGAAGCGCTGGCGCTCGCCCTTCGGATCGTTGGCGGCGGGGCTGCCCGCGGCCGGCTCGCCTTCGTCGCCGTCGATCCCGGCGGCGCGGCCGTCTTCGAGGCCGTGGCTCATGATCCGAACCCCAGGCGCTCGACCGACTCGAGATAGATCCGGCCGAGGCGCTCGTTCTCGTCGCGCGGCATGCCGAGCGTCCGCACGGTCTCCTCGAGCGACTCGAGTACGAGGTGATCGAGCTCCTGCTTGATCCGGCCGATGCGGGCGCGGATGTGCGGCGACGCGGCGACGCGCCGCCCGAGCTCGTTCTCGCCGAAGCCCATGTGGCGGCGCTCGTCCTTCACGACCCCGCGCAGGATCTCGGCGGTCACCGGGTCGGCCTCGCGCGCGTGGTCCTGGAAGACGGCGAACTCGAGCGACTCGAGGATGACGTTCTGCGCGAAGATCGCGGCTTCCCAGTCCTTGCCCGCGACGAGTTCGAGGAGGCGCCGGCGGAACGTCTGGAGGCTCCGGCCGGCGCGCCGGTCGACCTCGGCCTCGGGATCGGCGACGCCGAGCTCGCGCATGCGATGGTAGAAGACCTCGAGGTGGCGGCCCTCGTCGGCCACCTGGGTCGCGAGGAACACCTTGGCGAGCCGATTGGGCGCGATCACGATGAGCCCGCTCGCGCCTTCGAGTGCCGCCGACTCGCCGACGCAGTAGTTGCAGAGGACCGTGATCAGGCGATCACGGTCCTCCGCCGCCATGGGCGCATCGACCGTTTCGGGCCGGTGTCCCCAGGTCGTACCGGACAGATAGCCCTCGACCGCCTGGAACCAGAACTCGAAGGAGTGCACCTCCTCGTAGAAGCTCTGGGGATCGAGGTCGTGGACGTCGCTCACGGGTGCGCGGGCGTCTGGTACTCGAGGCCGATGCGGCCGAGGCGGGTCTTGAACTCCTTCAGGACCGTGGCCGCCAGGAGATCCTCCATCTCCTCGGGTGTCATCGCGCCGAGGTCGGCGCCCTGGAAGCGCGCGTGGCTGCGCTCCTGACCGATGCGCTCGAGCTCCGCGACGGCCTGCGTGTTGCGGAAGGCGTCGGCGAACGTCGCGAGCATGAAGTACGACATGTCCTTCTGCATCTTCTCGATGTCCGGGCGGCGTTCCGGACTATCCTTGATGAGCGAGCCGATGCGGTTCTCGCCGAAGCCCACGTGGCGCCGCTCGTCGGCGATCGTGCCGGAGAGCGTGTGCGCGAACTTCGGGTTCATCTCCTCGTTCATCGCGTGCATCATCTCGAAGACGCTGAAGGCCATGCCCTCGAGGACGATGTTCTGGCCGACGACGCCGGCGATGAAGTCCTTCTTGTCGACCTTCTCGAGGAGCACGCCCGCGAACTTCACGAGGTTCGGGTTCGCGTACCGCGTGAGGGTCGACTCGAGGTCGTCTTTGCGGACGCCGAGGTCGTAGAGGCGCTGCGTGAAGATCTCGACGTGGCGAGCCTCGTCGAGGGTCTGGGTCGCGAGGAAGCGCTTGCTCGCCTCGTCGGGCGCGCTGTTGATGAGGCCCGAGGAGGCGGCGAGCGCGCAGCGCTCACCCACGACCAGCTGCACCGTCGTGCGGATGGCGTCCTCGTGCAGGACCGGGTTGCTCTTGAGCAACTCGATTTCCTGTTCGCCCGGTTTGTGACCGTAGACGGTTCCTTCGAGGTAGCCCTGCGGGCAGGACTCGAGCCAGTTCTGGATCGAATACGCGGAAAGGAAATCAGCCATGGATCGCTCCTTGTTCAACGGCGGGGATTCGCCCGCTCGGAGAGGAGCAAGGCGCGTGCCCGGAACGCCCGCCCGCGCGCGGCCGGAGCCGAGGCGCTTTCCCATCGTCGGCGAGCGCCCCAGTCTCTCGCCCCGGAATCCGGGCGCGGGCCGCTTCCCAAACTTGGGAAGCGCGCCGGTCCGGCCTCGCGCCGCCACAATGATGCGCTTCTCATCTTCGGGGTGGTACGGCGGCTGCAAGGTCGGCGGGCATGCAGTGCGGTGGACCGCCGATGATGCCCGTCCTTTCCGCGCCGCCGGCGCCGGTCGCCTGGCGGCGCGAGCCGTTCCGTCTCTTCTTCCCGGTCGCCGTCGTTCTCGGCGCGATCGGCGTCGGGCACTGGCTCTTCTACGCGACCGGTATCACCACGACCTACTCCGGCTTCCTTCACGGCCAGGTCATGACCCAGGCCTTCATGATGGCGCTCGCCGTCGGTTTCCTGATGACGGCGGTGCCGCGGCGGACGCAGTCGGCGCCCCCCGCGGCGTTGGAGATGGCCTGCGCGCTCGCCGCGCTCGTCATCGTGACGGCGGCGGCGCTCGCGGGCCGCTGGGCGCTGGCCCAGCTCGCCTACGCGGCGCTCTTCCTCGTGCTGCTGCAGTTCGCGGTGCGCCGCTTCCTCGGTCACGGCGCGGCCCGCCGGCCACCGGCGTCGTTCGTGCTCGTGCCGATCGCGGTCGCGCACGGGCTCGCGGGCGCGCTGCTCATCGCGCTCGCGACGCGTCCGGGAACCTCGCCCGTGGTGCTCGCGCTCGGACGCCTCTTCGTCGAGCAGGGCGTCTTCCTCTGCCTCGCGGTCGGGGTCGGGAGTCTGGTGCTGCCGCTGATGGCCGGTGAGCCGCCGCCGGCGGATCTCGGGAGCTCGCCGCGCGAGCGCGCGAAGCTCGCGGCCTACGCGCTCCTCGGCGCCGCGCTCTGCGCCTCGATGGTGGTGGAAGCGGCCGGCTGGGTGCGGCTCGGTCCGCTCTGCCGCGCCGCCGTCGTCGTCGGCGGCCTCGTGCTCGGCGGCGGCGCCGCGCGTCTCCCGAAGAAGCCTGGCCTGCACCGCCGCCTCGTCTGGCTCGCGGTGTGGCTCATGCCGGTCGGCCTCGTCGGTGCGGCGCTCGCGCCCGACCTCCGCATTGCGATGCTGCACGTGCTGTTCATCGGCGGCTTCTCGCTCATGGGATTCGGGGTCGCGACCCACGTCTCGCTGAACCACCTCGACCTCGAGCGCCTAGCGCTCGGCCGGCCGCCGGCGGTCGTGGCGCTCGGCCTCTGCATGGTGCTCGCGATGCTCGCGCGCGTCGGCGCCGACTTCTCGGAAGGCTACTTCGATCACCTGGCGTGGGCCGCCGCGCTCTGGATCGTCGGCGCGGGCGCCTGGCTCGCCTTCCTCGGACCGCGGCTCCTCGGCCGCGCGCCGCGCGCGGCGCCGATGCCGGCCCACGCGCTCGGTCCGGTCGCGGCGTATCTGGTCGCCGACCACGAGCGGCTCGACGCGCTGCTCGCCCGCACGGTCCGGCATCCGGACGCGCTGGACCCGGTCGCGTACGATCGCTTCCGGCGCGGGCTCCTCCGTCACATCGGCATGGAGGAGAAGATCCTCCTGCCGGCGGCGCAGCGCCGGCGCGGCGGGGAGCCGCTTCCCGAGGCCGCGCGGCTGCGGAGCGACCACGGGGCGCTCGCCGCGCTCCTCGTGCCGCGTCCGACGCCCGCGATCATCGCGGCGATCCGCCACGTCATCGCCGCCCACAACGTGCTCGAGGAAGAGCCGCGCGGCGTCTACGCGGTGTGCGAGGCGCTCGTCGGCGATGCGGGCGAGGCGCTCGCCGCCGCGCTCCGCGACGCGCCCGAGGTGCCGGTGCACGCTCCGGTCGACGACGTGCGCGTGCTCGACGCCACGCGGCGCGCGCTCGCGCGCGCCGGATACGACCCGGCGCTCGTATGAGGCACGCGGTGACGTACGCGGAGCCGGCGGCGGCTCCTTCAGTCCTCGCCCGCGGCGAGTTCGCGCAACATGCCGACGTCGGCGAGGGCGAGGGCGTGCCGCGCCGAGCGTACGACGCCGGCCTTGTGCCACTTGCTGGTGATGCGGATCGCCGTCTCGACGGTCGTGCCGACCATGTCGGCGAGCTCCTGGCGCGTGACCGGGAGCACCGTCACGCCGTCTTCCGTGTGGCCGATCTTCGTCGTGAGCGCGAGGAGCACGCGCGCGAGCCGCTGCTCGACGGGCTCGAGCGCGACCGACTGCAGGCGCTCGTGGGCGCTGCGGAGCCGTGTCGTCGCGAGCGCCAGGATCGCCGAGCGCAGCGTCGGGTGGCGCTGGCAGATCTCGCGGACGAGCTTCGCGGGTACGCGCCAGGCCGTGCTCGGCTCGACGGCGATCGCCGAGGCGGGGTAGGGGCGATCCTCGAGCGCGACGACGGCGCCGAAGAACTCGCCCGGCGGGATCACCTCGAGCACGATCTCGCGGCCGCTCGGCCCGGCCTTCACGATGTGGACGAGCCCCTCGCGCACGGCCCACACGTGGGTCGACGGCTGGTCCTGGGAGAAGGCGATCGCGCCCTTCGGGAGCGCGACCTCGCGCGCCGCGGCCTTCACGAGCGCCCGCTCGCTCGGCGGCAGGGTCCGGAAGCCGGGGAGCTCCTCCATCCGGCCCGTTCTCTAACCTGTATGAGGCGAGTCATACAACGCGGCGGCGCGGCGACCGATGGTCCGCGCATGGAAGAGACCATCGCTTTGTTGTTGCGGCAGCACGACGAGCTGCTCGCGTGCCTCGACGCGACCGCGCGGGAGCTCGCGGCCCTCACGGCGCCGCTCGCCCGGTTCGTGACCCGTCTCGAGGCCGAGCTCGACGGGCATTTCACGGTCGAGGAGCAGACGCTGTTTCCGAAGCTCGCCGCGTCCGCGGACGTGACGCCGGGGACGATCGCGCTCGTCCTCGACGAGCACGCCGCTGTCCGTGCCCGCACGCGCGCGCTCGCCGAGGCCGTCGACCACGGCAGCGTCGCGCAGCGGGTGGCCGCCGCGGAGTCGTTGATCGACCTGCTCCGCGCCCACGTCGCCAAAGAGGACGCGATGCTGCTCGCCGTCGCGGCCGCGATTCCGAATCTCTGAGGGAGGTGTCGATGCTTTCGAAATCCGCTGCTCGCGCGTTCTTTCTGGTGGGCACCGCCGTGTGCTCGCTCGCCTTCGTCGGCCTCACGGTCGATACGTTCGGCCGGATCCCCGCGCAGACGCACTCCGACGCGATCACCCCCGAGGTCGCGCGCGGCAAGGTGCTCTGGGAGGCCCACAACTGCATGGGGTGCCACACCATCTTCGGCGAGGGAGCCTACTACGCGCCGGAGCTCACCAAGGTCTACGAACGGCGCGGCCCCGACTTCATCCGCGCCATGCTGCGCGATCCGGAGGCGATGTATCCGGGGCAGCGCCGCATGCAGAACTACCATTTCGACGACGGCGAGATCGAAGACCTGCTCGCCTTCCTCACGTGGAGCGGCCGGGTCGACCTGAACGGCTTCCCGCCGAAACCGACGTTGATGCCGATCGCGGTGCCCGAGTCCGGGAAGGACGGCGCGGTCGCGACCAGCGTCGATCGGCCGCAGATCTTCAACCAGCTCTGCGTCGCCTGCCATGTGCTCGGCGGGCAGGGCGGCACGGTCGGGCCGGCGCTCGACGGCATCGGCGCGCGGCGCGACGCCGCGTATCTCCACGACTGGCTGACCGACCCGCGCGCCGTGAAGGCGGACGCCCGCATGCCGAAGCTGCCGCTCACGCCGGGGCAGGTCGACGAGCTCGTCGCATTCCTTTCGCACCTCAAGACTGGAGGGACGCCGTGAAGTACGCCTCGCAGAAGGTCGCCTACTGGTTCTTCGCCACCTGCATGCTGCTGCTCGGTCTGCAGATCGTCTACGGGTTCATCATGGCGTTCGCGCACGCCGGCTTCGACGTGCTGCACGCGGTCATCCCGTTCCACGTCGCGCGTGCGACCCACAACAACCTCCTGGTCGTCTGGCTCCTCTGCGGCTTCATGGGCGCGGCGTACTTCATCATCCCGGAGGAGGCGGACCGCGAGCTCATGTGGCCGACGCTCGCCTACGTGCAGCTCGGGGCGCTCGTCGCGGTCGGCGTGACTGCGATCGCGGGCTTCCACGTCGGCTGGTTCGAGGGCCGGAAGTTCCTCGAGATCCCGCGCCCGCTCGACTATCTGGTCGTCGTCGACGTGCTGCTCTTCATCGCCAACATCGGCGCGACGGTCTGGTACGGCCGGCGCTTCACGACGACCTCGCTCGTGCTGTTCTTCGGGCTGCTGTCGGCGGCGCTGCTCTACCTGCCTGGCCTGATCGACACGACCAACCAGACCGAGGACTCCTACTGGCGCTGGTGGGTCGTGCACCTCTGGGTGGAAGGCGTCTGGGAGCTGATCCTCGGCGGCATCCTGTCGTACCTGCTGCTGAAGCTGACGGGCGTCGACCGCGAGATCGTCGAGAAGTGGCTCTACGTGATCGTCGGGTTCGCGTTCCTCACGGGGATCCTCGGCACCGGCCACCACTACTACTTCATCGGCACGCCGCGGTATTGGCTGTGGATCGGCGGCGTCTTCGGCGCGCTCGAGCCGCTCGCGTTCCTCGGTATGGCGATCTACGCCGTCGCGATGGCGCGCCGGGGCGGGCGGCGCCATCCGAACTCGGTGGCGATGCTGTGGACCGTCGGCTGCGCGATCATGTCCTTCGTCGGTGCCGGCTTCCTCGGCTTCGCGCACACGCTGCCGCAGGTGAACATGTACACGCACGGCACGCTGATTACCGCGATGCACGGGCACCTCGCGTTCTGGGGCGCCTACGCGATGATCGTGCTCGGCATCATCAGCTATGCGATGCCCCTCATGACGGGCCGCAAGTGCTACCAGGCGCCGAGCGCGATGATCGCCTTCGGGGCGAGCAACGTCGGAATGGTCGCCATGACGCTCGCGTTCGCGGTCGCCGGCGTCACGCAGGTCTACCTGGAGCGTCGGATCGGAATGGACTTCGTGACCGTGCAGCAGGAGATCGAGGTCCACTTCTACGGGCTGATCCTCGCGGCCGCCCTCTTCACGGGCGGGATCGCGATGTTCATCTGGAACTTCGTGTCGTACGGATTGCCCGTCGACACGCTCGTCGGCGCCGAGCTGGAGATCGAGGAGGAGGTGCACGTGCGGGTGGTGACGTCGTGACCGCCATGCCGAAGCCGGCGCCGGGCGCGCCGACGGGCGCGCGGCCGCCCTACTACCGGCCGATCGCCGGCGAGGCGCAGGTCTTCCACTACGCCTACGAGAGCCGTCTGCCGTTGCTGCTCAAGGGGCCGACGGGCTGCGGGAAGTCGCGCTTCGTGGAGGCCATGGCCGCGGGCGTCGGTCGTCCGCTCGTCACGGTCGCGTGCAACGACGAGACGACCGCGACCGACCTCCTCGGCCGCTGGCTCGTCCGCGGCGGCGATACGGTCTGGCAGGACGGGCCGGTGACGCGCGCCGTCCGCACCGGCGCGATCCTCTATCTCGACGAGATCGCCGAGGCGCGCGAGGACGTGATCGTCGTCCTGCACTCGCTGTCCGACCACCGCCGCGCGCTCTACGTGGACCGCATCGACGCGACCCTCGAGGCGCCGCCCGAGTTCATGATGGTCGTGAGCTACAACCCGGGGTACCGCCGCGCGCTGAAGGAGCTGAAGCCGTCGACGCGGCAGCGCTTCGTCTCGCTCGCCTTCGGCTATCCCGCGCCCGAGATCGAGGCGGAGATCGTTTGCGCCGAGTCGGGCGTCGAGATCGCGACGGCCCGGCGGCTCGTGGCGCTCGCCGGCAGGATCCGCGCGCTCGACGAGCTCGGGCTCGCGGAGACGGCGTCCACCAGGCTCCTCGTCGGCGCGGGGACGCTCATCCGCCGCGGGCTCGCGCCGCGGCTCGCGTGCAACGTCGCCGTCGTGCAGCCGCTCACCGACGATCCGGCGACCGCGACCGCGCTCCAGGACCTCGCGGACCTCACCTTCTGAGTAGTGATGGGGCTCGAGGAACGCATCTTCGGCCGCGTGCACCGGGCGCTCCGGAACGCGACCCGGCGGTCCCGGCGCCCGCCGCCGCACGCGGCGACCTTCGCGCCGCTCGGGCCGCGCCTCAGGCTCCTCGCCTGCGCCCTCGCGGGGACCGACGTCGACGTCGGCGCGGCCGAGGACGACGTCGCGCCGCGCGAGCGCCGCATCACGGTGCCCGCGGCGATCGGGATCGCGGCGACCGTCGCCGACAACGTGCGACTCTACCAACTGCGGGTCGCGCACGCGGCGACCGCGCTCCGCCTCGGCCTGCGGCTGCCCGCGGGGACGGACGCCGCGGCCGCCGATCTGCAGGCGCTCCTCGCCGTGCCCGCGATCCGCGCCGCCGCGGCGCGGGCGCTCCCCGGCCTGCCGGACCTCGCGGCGGCGCTCGCGCCCGCGATCCTGGCGTCGCGTCCCGCCGTGGCGAGGCTCGCCCCGGCGGACGCGGCGCTCGAGACCCTGGCCCAGCTCCTGCTCGGTCGCGCGGCGTCCGAGCTCGGCGCGCGCGTCCCGGCGCAGACGCTCGCGTGGGCCGAGGGCGCCGCGGCGGCGGATCCCGCGACGCCGGACGCGCGCGCGGCGGCGGCGCGAGCGCTCGCGGAGCTCGGGCTCGGCGGCGGCCGGCTCGCGCCCGTCGTCACGTGGGGCGGGTTGCCGTCCCGCGCCGACGACGCGGTGGCGCCCGCGGCGCGCCGGCCGGGCGACCTTCCGTCCGCTTCGGGGACCGAGCGCGAGCGGCCGCGGCCGCCGGCGACGACGCGCACGATCGATCTCGGCGACGACGCGGCGGCGGAGAACCCCGCCGTCCACTCCTTCGAGAAGGTCCACACCGCCGAGGAGTATCGCGGCGGCCGGCGGCGCGCGGATGCCGAGGACGAGCTCGCCGATCACGCCGGGGCGCTCGACGAGCTCGATCTCCGCGAGGTGGTGCGTGGGGGCGAGCGTACCCGGTCGCTCTATCGGTCCGACCTCGCGTTCGAGAGCGGGGCGGGCGACCTCGAGGGCGCGCCGCCGGCCGTCGGCGCGCTCGCGTACGACGAATGGGACGCGCGCCACCGCCGCTATCGCCGGGGGTGGTGCAGCCTGCGCGCGACGCGGCTCGAGGAACGCCGGCCGGCGGCGGACGCCGCGCGCTGGTGGCGCGCCACCACGACCCGGCATCGCGCCCAGGTGCGCGCGCTCCGCGCCGCGTTCGCCCGCATCGAGGCGTCGCGGCGCTGGAAGGGCCGCCAACCCGACGGTCCCGACATCGACATCGACGCTCTGGTGCGGCGCCACGCCGACCTGGCGAGCGGCCACGCGCCGCCCGACCGCCTGTACTGCGCCCGCCGCCGCCACGATCACGACGTCGCGATTCTGATCCTGCTCGACGCGAGCCTCTCGACCGACGCCTGGGTCGAGGGGCGGCGCGTGCTCGACGTGGCGCGCGACGCGGTGCTCGTCGTCGGCGAGGCGCTCGCGACGACCTCGGTCACGGTCGCCGTGGCGGCGTTCGTGAGCCACACGCGCCACGACTGCCGGTTCGCGACTATCAAGGGCTTCGCCGAGCCGTGGACCGAGGGCGCCCGCCGGCTCGCGTCGGTCGAGCCGGCCGGCTACACGCGCATCGGCCCGGCGCTCCGGCACGCCACCCGCGTGCTCGCAGAGACGCCGGCCCGGCGGCGCCTGGTCCTGCTGGTCAGCGACGGCAAGCCGACGGACTACGATCGGTACGAAGGTCGCTACGGGGTCGCCGACGTGCGGCAAGCGGTACGGGAGGCGGAGCGGCGCGCGGTGCGCGTGTTCGCGCTCGCGGTCGACGCGGCCGCGCGCGCGCACCTGCCCGCGCTGTTCGGGAAGGGCAACTACGCGGTCCTGGCCCGTCCGGAGGCGCTCACCGGCGCCCTCGCGCGGGCCGTGGCGGAAGCGGTGCGATGAGGGCGCCGACTGTGATGCAGCTCATACTGAGAGGAGAGACCATGCGTTACCGTTCGCTCATGAAAACCATCCTGCGCAGTCTGGCACTCGCACTCTGGGCCTTCGCGGCGACGGCGGCCGCGGATACCGAGCTCCCCGTCGAGAAGGCGATCGTGACCTCGCCGCCGAACGTGCCGCCGCCGATCACGCGGACGACGCCCGCCAGGGTCGTCGTCGAGATCGAGGTCATCGAGAAGCCCGCGCTGATCACCGACGGCGTGGAGTACACGTTCTGGACCTTCGGCGGGACGGTGCCGGGCGGCTTCATCCGCGTCCGCGTCGGCGACACCGTCGAGCTCCACCTCGCGAACCATCCCGACAACAAGCTGCCGCACAACATCGACCTGCACGCGGTCAGCGGTCCCGGCGGCGGCGCGGCGAGCACCTTCACCGCGCCGGGCCACAAGTCGCGCTTCACGTTCAAGGCGCTGAATCCGGGGCTCTACGTCTACCACTGCGCGACCGCGCCGGTCGGCATGCACGTCGCGAACGGCATGTACGGCTTGATCTACGTGCAGTCGGAGAAGCCGCTTCCGCCGGTCGACCACGAGTTCTACGTCGTGCAGGGCGATTTCTACACGGACGAGCCCTTCGGCGTGAAAGGCCACCAGGCGTTCTCGATGCAGCGCGCGATCGACGAGCACCCGAGCTACGTCGTCTTCAACGGCTCCGCCCTCTCGATGGTGGGCGACAATGCGCTCCAGGCCAAGGTCGGCGACCGCGTCCGGCTCTTCGTCGGCAACGGCGGGCCGAACCTCGTGTCGTCGTTCCACGTGATCGGCGAGATCTTCGACACCGTCTACGTCGAGGGCGGCCAGAAGTCGCAGACCGACGTGCAGACGACGCTCGTTCCCGCCGGCGGATCGGCGATCGTGGAGTTCGAGCTCGACACCAACGGCACCTACCTCCTGGTCGACCACAGCCTGCTCCGCGCCTTCAACAAGGGCGCTCTCGCGATGTTGAAGGCCGAAGGCCAGCAGGTGACGTCGATCTACTCCGGCAAGGAGCTCGACGAGGTCTACCTCGGCGACGAGTCGGTCGCGTCGGCGCTCCGGCAGAAGCACCCGCTGCCGCTCGCGGCGAAGACGCCGCCGTCCGAGGCGGCGGCCGCCGACGGCCGGGACATCTTCGCGAAGAGCTGCGCCATGTGCCACCAGGCCGAGGGCCAGGGGCTCGAGGCCGTGTTCCCGCCCCTCGCGAAGTCGGACTACATGATGGCGCGGGCCACCGCCGCCGACCGGAGCGAGCTCGTCGACATCATCCTGAACGGCAAGACCGGGAAGATCACGGTGAACGGCACGGACTACAACGGCGTGATGACGCCGGTCGCCGGGCTCTCGGACGCCGACATCGCGGCGGTCCTGACCTTCGTCACCAGCAACTGGGGGAACAGCGGCGCCCCGCCGTTCACGACCGAGGAGGTCGCGAAGGCGCGCGCGAAGGTCACCGGAAAGGCGGCGGCGGCGATTCCGTGACCTTCGCTCCGCCATGGGCGCCGGCGCTGCTCCTCCTCGTGGCGGCGACCGGCGCCGTGCTCGCCGGCGGCGCCGAAGTCGCCCGCATTCCCGCGGGCGACTTCGCGCCGCTCTTCGGGCTCGACAAGGGGCAGGCGACCTTTCGGGTCGGCGAGTACTGGCTCGACCGGCGGCCGGTGACGCGGGCGCGCTATGCCGCCTTCGTGGCGGCGCGTCCCGAGTGGCGCCGCGGCGCCGTCCCCGCGCTCTACGCCGACCCGCAGTACCTGCAGAACTGGGACGGCGACCGGCCGCGCGCCGGACAGGAGGCGTATCCGGTGACCCACGTGTCGTGGTTCGCGGCCGAGGCCTACTGCCGCGCGCGGGACGGACGGCTGCCGACGACCCTCGAATGGGAGTACGTCGCCGCGGCGAGCCAGACGGAGCCGAACGCGGCCAAGGACCGCGCGTTCGCCGAGCGCATCCTCGGGTGGTACGCGCGGCCGAGCCGCGGCGACCTCGGCCTGGCGCCCGTCGGCGACGCGCCGAACTTCTTCGGCATCGAGAACCTGCACGGCCTGGTCTGGGAGTGGACGAGCGACTTCAACGCCTCGTTCATCACCGCCGACAACCGCGCCGACGGCGACACATCGCGGAACTTCTTCTGCGGCAACGGCGTGACCGGCGCGGCGCGGCGCGAGGACTACGCCGCCTTCATGCGCTACGCGATGCGGAGCAGCCTCGGCGCCACCTTCGCGCTCGGGAACGTCGGCTTCCGCTGCGCGTACGATCGCGCGCCGGCCGCACACGAAGGGAGGAGCTGATGGAACGCTCGCGGCGTACGGGATGGGGCGCGCTCGCCGCGCTCGTGCTCGCGGCAGGCACGGCCGCCGCGTCGGGCAGCCTCTACCAGGCGCCGCTCACCTGGCGGAGCGACGCCGGCGAGACCGTGCGGCTCGACCGCTGGAAAGGCAAGCCCGTCGTCCTCACGATGGTCTTCACCTCCTGCCAGGCGACGTGCCCGCGCACCATGGCGAAGCTCACCGAGATCCAGGAGAAGTTCGACCGCGAGAAGATCCCGGCGGACTTCGTCATCGTCTCGTTCGATCCGACACGCGATACGCCCGAACGGCTCGCGTCGTATCGCCGCCAGACCAACCACACCAGACCGAACTGGACGTTCCTCGTCGGCTCGGAGGAAGATACTCGCATGCTCTCCATGCTGCTCGGCATCAAGTATTCCCGGAACCCGATCTCGGGCGACATCATGCACGACAACAAGATCGTGATGCTGAACGGCGCGGGCGAGGTCACCAAGGAGCTCCTCGGCCTCGACGCGTCGATCGAGGACTTCCGGTGAGCCCGCGCACGCCGCTGGGTCGGCTCGCCGCCGTGACCGGCGCGGTGCTGCTCTTCACGAGCGTGCCGCCGCTCGCGCGCGGCTTCGAGAAGCCGGATCTCTCGACCGAAGGGCCCTGGGGCACCAAGTGGACGCTCTCCGCGAACAACCGGATGCGCGGCGAGTTCGCGAACTGGTTCCAGGCGAACGAGCCGAACGACAACAACGAGTACAATTTCCTCGGCAACCGCACCCAGCTCGGCATCGGCGTGGCGCGCGGGCCGCTGTCGGCGTTCTTCCAGTACCAGCACACCGAGCTCGTGAACGTGCCGGCGGGCGCGACCGGCGTCGGCAGCGTCTACTTCGCGAACACCCGGCAGCACTTCCAGGAGCAGGGCTGGCTTCGGCAGGGTTGGATCCAGGCGGCGCCGAAGATCGGCGACTGGAAGCTCACGGTGCAGGGTGGCCGGATGCGCTACCTCGACGGCAGCGAGACCGTCGCCCCCGACGCGAACATGCAGTGGGTGAAGACCCAGCGCGTCGCCGAGCGCCTGATCGGTCCTTTCGACTTCACCCACGTCGGCCGGAGCTTCGACGGCATCCGTCTCGCCGGCGATACCGACGCGCTGAACCTCACCGGCTTCGCGCTCTGGCCGACGTCGGGCGGCTTCGAGATCAGCGCCGGCCGCGGCATGGACGTGAACCTCGCCGGTGTGTCGGCGAC
Source organism: Deltaproteobacteria bacterium (assembly GCA_020848745.1). Classification (NCBI taxonomy): domain Bacteria; kingdom Pseudomonadati; phylum Myxococcota; class Myxococcia; species Deltaproteobacteria bacterium. The sequence goes on from JADLHM010000098.1 coordinate 196,568, forward strand.
CGTGAAGGACCATCCCGGCTTTCCGGGGAGCGAGGCGCGCGCGTTCTGGATCTACTACCACGACGGCCGTCCCTCGAACGGCGACGTGGTCGTGCTCGACGCGCGGCCGCTCGCGGAGCGCCAGGGCGACCGTCGCGACCTCGACATCCACACGCTCGGCGCGAACGTGCTGCACGTCGAGAAGATCGGCCCCGGCAAGGCGGACGCGCTCCTCTGGGTGGTGGGCCAGGCCGGCGACTGGCAGTCGCAGTCGCACGCCGCGTGGGCCGTGGCCGCCGAGGGCGGCTATCAATGGACCGACGCGTGGTCCGCGCCCTGGGTGCGGGCCGGCTTCTTCAGGAGCTCGGGCGACGGCGACCCGACCGACGACAGCCACCACACGTTCTTCCAGCTGATTCCGACGCCGCGTCCGTACGCCCTCACGCCGTTCTACAACCTGATGAACAACCAGGACGCGTTCGCCCAGCTCCTCCTGAAGCCGCTCGCGACGGTCTTCGTGCGCACCGACTTCCACTGGCTCCAGGCCACCGAGCACGACGATCTCCTCTACTTCGGCGGGGGCGCCACCAAGCAGGACTTCTTCGGGTACGGCGGCACCGGGGCCGGTGGCCATCACCAGATCGGCTACGTCGCCGAGACGAGCGTGAGCTGGAAGCCGCTCCCGATCGTCGAACTCGCGGCCTACTACGGGCACACGTTCGGCGGCTCCGTCGTTCAGGCCGGGTTCCCGGGCCGCGACGACATCGACTACGGCTACCTGGAGGCGACGCTGACGTTCTGAGCCTGGCGCGCGCGTGGCGCGTCCGCGTCTTGCGGAGGCGCGCGCGTCTCCGCTACGGCTCGTCGGCGATGACGGCCCCATCGTCGACCGCCGATCCCGAGGCGCGCGTGCGGCTCCGCGCCGGCGTCGTGTCGCTGGTGGTGGGCTCGGCGCTGCTCGCGACCAAGTACACGGCCTATCTCCTCACGGGCTCGGCGGCCGTTCTGTCCGACGCGCTCGAGTCGATCGTGAACGTCGTCGCGTCGGTGTTTGCGCTCGGGAGCCTCGTGTTCGCGGGGCGGCCGGCCGACCGCGAGCATCCCTACGGACACGGCAAGATGGAGTACGTCAGCGCCGCCTTCGAAGGCGGGCTGATCGCCTTCGCCGCGATCGCCATCGTCTGGTACGCGCTGGAGGATCTCCTGCGGGGGCCGCGCGTCGCCGCCGTCGAGGTCGGCGCGGTGCTCACCTTCGCGGCCGGCGTCGCCAACGCGGGGCTCGGTTGGTATCTCGTGTCGACGGGCCGACGGGTGCGGTCCCTCGTGCTGATCGCCGACGGCCAGCACGTGCTCTCGGACTTCTGGACGAGTCTCGGCGTGGTCGCCGGGCTCGTGCTCGTCCGCGTGACCGGCGTCACCTGGCTCGATCCCGCCGTCGCGCTCGTGCTCGGCGCCAATCTCGCCCGCACCGGTTTCGGCCTCGTCCGGCACGCTGCCGGCGGCCTGCTCGACGAGGAGGACACGGGGCTTCTCGAGCGACTCGTCGCGGCGTTCGACGCCGAGCGCGCCGACGGCATCATCCGCGTGCACCGGCTGCGCGCCATCCGGGCCGGGCGCTTCGTCCACGTCGACGCGCACCTGATCGTTCCGGAGCACTGGACCGTGGAGCAGGCGCACGAAGCGAGCGATGCCTTCGAGCGGCGGGTGATCGACGCGGGAGCCATCGAAGGCGAGATCGTCTTCCACACCGACCCGTGCCGGCGGCGTTTGTGCTCCGCCTGCGATCTCGCCGATTGTCCGATCCGCCGGACGCCCTTCGTCGAACGACCGGCCCTGACCGTCGAGGAGGCGTGTCTCACCGACGAGGCATTCTGGGGGCCGCGCGGGTTCCCGCTGCGGGCGCCGGGTGCGGGCTGAGCCCATGGGGACGGCGCACCGTGGCCGCGCGCTGCGGATTGCCGCGGCCGCGTCGCTCGTCGCGTGCGTCGTCGCGCTCGGCCTGGTCGTCGCGGCGGAGGACGAGGCGCCCGACATCGTCGTCTTCGCGCGTGCCGGGTGCTCGCGTTGTGCCGATGCCGAGCGTTTTCTCGCCGAGCTCCGCCGCGAGCAGCCGACGCTGCGCATCGAGTTCCACGACGTCCTCCGCGAGCCGGAGGCGCGCGAGCGCCTGCGCGCGCTCACGGCGCGCCGTGGGGTGCGGACGCTCGTCGTGCCCGCCTTTCTGATCGGCGACGAGTTCGTGCTCGGCTTCCGGGCCGACGTGAGCGAGCGCGAGTTGCGATCACGGCTCGCCGCGGTGGCCGAACGGGTGCGGGCGCGAAAGACGCCGGCGCCCGCGGCGTCGGGATCGTGACCGCGGGCTCGACGGCGAGGTCGCCGCGCGCCGTGTGGCGGTGGTAGAGTCTGGCGCGTCGTTTGCACTCTCACGAGGCGAAGGAATCGTCATGGACATGCTCGAACTCTTGGGACGGTGCGTCGGCCTCGAGCGTAAGGCGGCCGACTTCTACGAGACCCTGGCGCGGCGCTTTGCGGGCGACGCGGACCTGGCGCGGCTCTGGTCGACGATGGCGGGGGAGGAGCGCGATCACGCGCGCAAGCTCGCGACCTGGCGCGAACTGATCGCGGCCGAGCCGCCGGAGCACCGGCCGCAGGCGAGCGGGTTCGACTTCGACGTCGCCGCGGTGGAGCGACTGCTCGACGAGAGCGGTGCCGCGGCGGCGACCGCCGACGAGGAGGAGGCGTTCGCGCTCGCGCTCGCGCTCGAAGGGAGCGAGATCGACGCGATCTACACGACGCTCCTCCGGGCTTCTCCGATCGCGCGCTTCCCGGACTTCCACGAGACCGTGAAACGCGAGACCACGGGGCACCACCATAAGCTGCTCGAAGCCGCCGCGCGGCGCTGCACGAGCGACCGAACCCGCCTCCGCATGGAGCTCCTGGCGGCGCACGACGCTTGAGCCGCCCGGCGCCTTCGCGCGGGTGCGAAAAGCCTTCTTCGGTTCCTCCCGGAAATGGGAGCCCGGGAGCCATGCGCGCGATTCGATGGGGTGGCATGCGTCCTGCTCGTCAAGGTAAGGTCGGGCCGTGTTCGACGACGCGCCGTTTATCGTATTCTGGGAAACCACGCAGGCATGCGATCTCGTCTGTAAGCACTGCCGCGCCGACGCCCGGCCCGCGCGCGACGCCGAGGAGCTGACCTTCGCCGAAGGCGTCCGGCTCCTCGACGAGGTGCGCGCGATGGGGTGCCCGCTTGTGGTGCTGACCGGCGGCGATCCCGCGAAGCGGCCCGACCTCGTCGACCTCGTGCGGCACGGCTCGACGATCGGCCTCCGGGTGGCGCTCACGCCGAGCGCGACGTCGCTCGTCACGAAGGATCTGCTCGCCCGCCTCGCGGACGCTGGGCTCGCCCGGCTCGCGGTGAGCCTCGACGGCGCGCGCGCCGCGACCCACGACGGCTTCCGGGGCGTCACGGGGAGCTTCGCGCGCACGCTCGACATCCTGCGCGACGCGCACGCGGTCGGCCTGACGACGCAGGTGAACACGAGCGTCACCGACCTGAACGTCGGCGAGCTCGAGGAGATCGCCGATCGGATCGCGGAGCTCAGCATCAACCTCTGGGGTGTGTTCTTCCTTGTGCCGACCGGACGCGGCGAGGCGCTCGCCGTCCTCGAGCCCGACGCCGCCGAGGCGGTGCTCGAGCGGCTGGTGGCGATCGCGCGCACGGCGCCCTTCGACGTGAAGACCACCGCCGCGCCGCACTTCCGGCGCGTGCTGCTCCAGCACCAGGTGAAGCGGCGCGAGATCCTCGGGATCGACGACGGCATCGGACGCGCGCCACGCGGCGTGAACGACGGCCAGGGGATCGTCTTCGTCTCGCATCGCGGCGAGATCTATCCGAGCGGCTTCCTGCCGTTCCGGTGCGGCTCCGTGCGTACGGAGTCGCTCGCCGACGTCTATCGTCGCCACCCGACGTTCGTGGCGCTCCGCGATCCCGACGCGCTCGGCGGAAAGTGCGGGATCTGCGAGTTCCGGCGTGTGTGCGGCGGCTCGCGCGCCCGCGCCTACGCGATGACCGGCGACATGTTCGCGGACGAGCCGGCGTGCGCGTACGAGCCGCGCCGCACGCAGGTCGCATGAGCGACGTCCGCCGCGTGGCGGTCGTCGGGGCCGGCATCGCGGGGCTCACGGCGGCGCGCGTGCTGCGGCACGCCGCGCCCGGCGCGGACGTGGTCGTGCTCGAGGCGTCGCTCCGGGTCGGCGGGCTCGTCGAGACCGAGCGCCTCCCCGAGGGCTTCCTCCTCGAGCACGGCGCCGATTGCCTCATGACGACCAAGCCCGCGGGGCTGGCGGCGGTCCGCGCGCTCGGCCTCGGCGCCGAGATCGTCTGCGGTCAGGGAGCCCGCCGCACCTACGTCGCGTGCGGCGACGCCCTCGTGCCGATTCCGCCGATCCTCGGCCCGTTCGACCCGGCGGCGGTGTGGGCGTTCCTGCGGAGCCCGCTGCTCTCGTTGCGCGGCAAGCTGCGCGCGGCGTGCGAGCCGTTCGTGCCGCCCCGGTGCGGCGACGGCGACGAGAGCATCGCCGACTTCGCCGTGCGCCGCTTCGGCCGGTCGCTCACCGAGGCGGTGCTCGATCCGCTGCTCGGCGGCGTGTACGGCGCGGACACCCGGCGGCTGTCGATGGCGGCGTGTCTGCCGCGCCTGTGCGCGCTCGAGCGGGCGCACGGGAGCGTCGTGCGCGGCATGCGGCAGGCGATGCGCGCCCGCCGCCGCCGCGCGCGCGCCGGGGAGCAGGTCCTCCCGCCGGTCGTCGCGCTCCGGCGCGGCATGGGGTCGCTCACCGATGCCGCCGCGCGCGGGCTCGGCGTCGAGCTCGGCGCGAGCGTGCGGACGATCGCGCGCCACGGCCGCGGGTTCCGCCTGACGACCGCGAAGGGCATCGTCGACTGCGACGGCGTGGTGCTGGCGGCGCCGGCCTGGGCGCTGCCGCCGCTCCTCGAGCCGTTCGCGCCCGACCTCGCCGCCGACCTCGCGTCGATCGCGCACAAGCGCCTCGACGTCGTGACGCTCGCGTGGCATCGCGGCGAGGTACCGCACGCGCTCGACGGCACCGGTTTCGTGCGCGCCGTCGGCGACCCGCGGCCGACCGCGGCGTGCACGTGGGCGAGCGAGAAATGGCCCGAGCGGGCGCCCGCCGGCGCCGTGCTCGTGCGGAGCGTGCTCACGGCGCCCGAGCTCGGCGACGACGACCTCGTCGCCGCCGCCCGCGCCGATCTCGCCGCGCTCCTCGGCGTGACGGCGGCCCCGGCGCTCGTCCGGGTCCGCCGGATCGCGCGGGCGACTCCGATCTACACCGTCGGCCATCCCGCTCTCGTCGGCCGCATCGCCGAGCGGGCGGCCGCGCTCGGCTCCGTCGCGCTCGCCGGCAACGCCTATGAGGGCGTTGGGATCCCGGACTGCATCGCGAGCGGCGAGGCGGCCGCGCGCGCGCTCCTCGCGGCGCTCGCGCTCCGCGGACCCGCCCCGGCGGACGCCGCCGCCGACCCGGCCGAGGCGGCGCTCGCGGAGCCCTTGATCGCGGCTTCGATCGGGCGTTAGAAGCCCGACTGTCCCGCGCGGCTGCCCGCGCCTCTTGGCTGTTCTCGCGAGCTTCGAAAGGAGGTCGTCGATGATGCCGGTGCGATGGGGTGTTCTCATGGCGTTGCTGCTCTTCGGTGCGTGCGCCCGGAGCGACTTCGACTGGGCGCAGGGCGAGGACTTCCTCCTCGAAAAGACGATCACGCCGCAGCCCGACGGCTCGGTCGAGATGCACTTCGTTTCGCTCGTGAACGCGCCGGGCGACCAGCTCTACAAGGCCTTCATCGACGTCGAGAACCACGACCAGTTCATCGAGGGCGTGGTGGACGTGCAGCCGGTGTCGAGCGTCGGCGGCATCAAGAAGGTCGTCGACATCACCAACAAGGTGATGGGCCGCCCGAACCGCGCGCGCATCGAGTGGACGATCGACCGCGACCGGAAGACGATCAGCTTCCGGACGCTCGAAGCGCCCTTCACCGACAACGCCGCCGAGTACCACGTCGACGCTTCGCCGGACGGCACGCGGGCGCGGATCACGACCGAGTACCACCTGCGCGACAAGGGCGGGCACCCGTTCCCGCTGCACCTGATCCAGCAGGAGGTGATCGACGGCTACGTCGCGGCCGTGCGGAGCGTGAAGCGGCGGACGCTCGGAGATCCGAAGCCGACGGACGCCGACTGACGCGAAGATCGCACGGCACGTCGCACGCTACGGCGCCGCGTCACGCGGCCGACGCTGGTGACGATCGAATGACGTTTGCGCGGGCCTGACGCGCGGCTCCGCTGCGCATTTCGAAAGGCACGCGCGTTGCTGGCCCCGGGGTCTCGTGGAGACGTCGCCCGGGAAGGTGATTCGCTCGCTGCGGCAGGCGCTCGACATGACGCAGACCGAGTTCGCACGCGCGGCCGGGTGGTCGACGTCGACGATCTCGAGCTGGGAGCGCGGCACGACGCGGCCGAGCCGGCTCGCCTTCAAGACGATTCTCGCGTTCGCCGAGGAGCGCGGCGTGCGCTGGCAGCCGAAGGCCGACGGCGGCTCGACCGCGGCCGATGCACCGGCCACCCTGCCGACCCTGCGGCTCGGCTCGCGCGTGCCCGCGCCGCCGCTCGTCGCCCGCGGTACGGGTCGCGCGGAGTCGTTCGGGAGCCGGCGCTGGACCGACGTCGCCGCGAGCGTCGGGGAGATGATCGACCTCGACGCCGAGCCCGAGGACGCGGCGGCGGTGGTCGCTGCGCGCGCCGCCGCGTTCGACGCGCGCATCGCGACCTACGAATCGGCGCGCCCCGATTGGCTTCTCGACGCCCGCCTTCGCCTCGAGATCGGGACGGACGCTCGCTGGCTGCGGCGGACGGCGGCGCTCGGCGCGCTCGCCGTGGCGCTCGCGGTCGGAGTCGGGGCGGGGATGCTCTGGCGGAGCACGCGATCCGCGGCGCCACGCCTCGACGCGCAGCCCGCGTCGGCCGCGGCGTCCACGACCGGTGCGGCCGCCGCTCCGGCGCCCGCGCCCGTCGACGAGCTCGCGCTCGCGGCCGCCGCGGCGCCCGCGCTCGGTCCCGCGCCCTACGCCGCGCCGCCGGAGCCGGCGGCCGCGTCGGAGCAGCCCGCGCCGCCCGTCGTGCGGCCGATGCCGGCGCCGATGCACGCGCGCCTCGAAGCCATCGTCGCCCTCGACGGGACACGCCGCGCCACGTTCCGCGTCGGCGACCGCTCGCTCGCGCTCGCCGAAGGCGACGAGATCGGCGGCCGGGCCGTCGCCCTCATCGGCGACGACGAGGTCACGCTCGTCGGCGGTGGCATCGCGTCGCGGGTGCAGCTCGGCTTCGACGCCCCGCTCGAGTAGCCGGTCCACGGACGGCGGGCGAGGCTCCGAGGGCTAGCATTTCCGCTAATCCGCCCCGTCGTCAGGGAGGAGGATAGGGCAAGTGCGAGGGAAGAGCCGGTGTCCGATAAACTCGCTTGGTTACGTCAATTGGGCGCTGATACTTCCTACCGACCTTGGGGGTGCCACCACCGTGCGGATTCGGCCGGCTGTCGTCGTCGGGATCGTCGTCTCGCTCGTCACCCGCGCGGCTCGTCACCTCACGCGATCCCAAGCCACAGCGCCAACAACCGCGTGAGCTCGGTCATCTGGTTGTCTTCGAGCCGTCCACCGGTCGGACGAAGCCCGGCGGCCGGGACGCCGATGATGCGATCCACCATGATCTGCGAGACGTTCCGCAGGCGGTTCACCGGTGACGGATCGACCCTGATCCGCGTAAACGGTGGTGGGCGCGCATCGGTCTCCGACGTGAACGGCACGATGATGACCATCGGATACGGCAGCAGATGATCGGACTGGACGACGACTGCTGGGCGGGGCTTTCCTGTGGCCACCGTGACGATGTCGCCGCGCTTCACGCGTCGGTCCAGCCGGGCGCTTCGTCCAGTATCCGTTGGGCGTAGGCATCCCACTCCCGATCGGCATGTTGCTCGAGAAATTGCCTCGTTCTGCGGACTGCATTGCGGAACCCCGGCGCGTTCGGGTCGGGCACCCAGAGCTGCACGAGCTTAAATCCTCGACGGCGCATCTCGGCCCGGTGCCGTTGCAAGCGCGTTGGCGGGATCTTCCGGGAACCGCGCGGCGCCTTCCGCGCATGCTTCATGGCCAGGGGCGTATCATGAAACGGGTCGGGTGGAAAGACACGCGAAGCGGTCGCGGTGGCGCGCCGGCGTTGACGTCGCGGAGTTCGCGCCCGCACCGCGATCGGGGGGTCCGCCCCGCTCAGCCGCTACTCAGTCGCCTCGCTGACTCCCCTTCGCGACGCTCCGTACAAAGCCAACCAAGTGTGAGGGCCTCGGGGCACGTTCCTCGTGACCCCTCTACCGCACCACCTCCGGCGTCACGGAAGGTGACCGAGGCGCCAGGATTCATTGCGGGCGCCGAGGTGCGACGGCGGCAGAATGAGCATTGGAGTGAGGTGGTGGCCAGCCGCCCTCCACCCCGCGCTCGTGAAGGCGCTCGACGCCACTGACAGAATGGTTGCGACGGATCCCAACGTGCGTCACAACGACGCACATGCGGACTGCGAGCATACGGGAGGCCCAACATAACCTTCCAAAGATTCTTCGGGCCGTGAGCCGTGGAGAGGTCGTCGAGATCACCAGGCGGAATCGTGTGGTCGCGCGGCTCGTACCTGCCGCGCCTGGGCCGGTGGGAAAGCTCCCGGATTTCGTCGCGCGGGCACGCACGATCTGGGGCCGCGGTCCCGGTGGCAAGCCGACGAGCGAGATCGTGATCGACGCTCGCTCCGATCGCTGATGTTGTGGCTCGACACCGGTGTCCTGGCTGCGCTGTACGTTCCTGAAGCGAGGTCGGAACGCGTCGCACGTCTCACCCGACGGACCGGCGAACCGATCCCTTTCTCTCAGCTCCACGAACTCGAGCTGACCAATGCCCTCCAGCTCCGAGTGTTTCGCCGAGAAGCGACTCGCGGGCAGGTCGTCGCATCGCTCGCGCGTGTGAGGGACGATCTCGAGGCAGGCGTCCTGTATCGCGTCGCGGTCGATTGGCCCCTGGCCTTGGCGAGGGCCGTCGAGCTGGCTGATCGACACACACCACGCCTCGGCTGTCGCTCTCTTGATCTCTTACACGTGTCGGCAGCGGCCGTATCGGCGAGTGACCGCTTCGTCACGGCCGATCGACGTCAGAGCGGAATGGCACGCCGCGCTGGACTCGTGACGACGCGGATCCCCTGACGCCTGGCACACGCTCGGTCGTCGTTCCGACGGCTTTCCAACCCGCCGCCCACGGCTTGGGGTCGGAAGAGTCGCGCTTTGGGGCGAAGGGCATCGCATGGCCAGCCTTCTACCGCGAGATCTTCCGCGCCGCCGCGACGATCGGGCGCGCCCACGCGGGCGTGCGCGCGAGGATCGGCGGTCCGACGATGCGACCCTGGCGTACGTGCAGCACGAGGAGCGGCCGCGGCGTCGCGCCGAGCGCCGGGTCGGCCTCGGCGCTGTTGTCCCAGACTGCGAGCTCGTCGAGGCGCGGCAGCAGCAGCACGAGGTTCCGCCGGCTCTCGTCGAAGCGGCGCCGGACGTCGTCCTCGGGGATGTCGTGGCCGCCGCCGCGGACGCGCGCCGCGATGCGGGCGAGGTGCAGCTCCGGCGTCGCGAGCCCCGCGTACCAGACCCGCACCGCGAAGCCGGCCTCCGCCGCCGCGGCGAGCAGGCCCGCGATGGTGCGCCCGCCGAGCGTCGTCTCGAGCGCGAAATCCCGGCGCCCGCGGATCGCGTCCTCGAGGAGGCGCCGTCCCGTTCCCCAGGCGCGCCCGTTCGCCGTCGCGACGTCGAGGCTCGGGTCGGCGCGCCGCATGCTGCCGGCGACCTCGTCGGGATTGAAGTACGCGCCGCCTGACTGACGCAGGAACGCGCCGCCGACGCTGCTCTTGCCGGCGCCGTTCGTGCCGGCGAGGACGAGGATCCGCGGGGGCAGGTCAGCCACCGGCGGTACGCAGCTGCGGGTCGGGCGCGGCCGCGGGCTGCGAGTCAGGCACGCTTGCGGCGCGCGGGCTTCACGGCCGCCTTGCGCGCGGCGCGGCCGAGGGCGGGAGACCGCGCCGCGAAGAGCGCGTCGCCGGCCGCACGCGCCGCGGGCGCCTGCATCGCGGTCACGAGCGCGTCGAACTCGGACTCGAGGTCGGTCAGGAGGCGCGCCGAGCTCCGGCGGAGCGCGTCGTAGGCCTCCACGGAAAGCACGACGGCGCGCACCTTCTCGCGCTTGGTGATGGCGACGACGCCGCGCGCGAGGGCGGTGTCGAGCACCTTGCCGAAGGCATTCTTGGCCGCGGTGGCAGTGATCGTCTCGACGGCGCGTCCGCGCTCGTCCCGCATGGCGTTCGTAGGCATCACGACCTGGCTATTACAGCCGAAATGGCCATTCAAGCCATTCCGGATGTCCGCGCCAAAAAAACCGCGGGGACCGAGACCGGAGTCCCGATCCCCGCGGGGTTGCCTTCCGACCCGGACGCGCTCAGCGCCCGGGTCGCATGGTCACTTGCACTTGATCTGACTGCCGCCCGGCTTGGTGACGCAGTTCGGGGCCGGGAAGGTGTGCTGGGCGCATTGACCGGCGGCCTGATGCACCGGCCCGCCGAGCACGACCGTCATGCGGAACGGGCCCACCGCCGGGGCGTAGGTGCCGTTCTTGCCCTTCACCTTGAAGGAGGCGCCCTTCGACTTGGCGGTCTTGTCCTGCGCCTGCGCCTGGCCGATGCCGAGCGCCGAGCCGCCGACGCAGCCCGGCGGCACTGCGTCGAGCTTGGTCGCGAACTTCATGCTGGTGAACGTGCCGTTGGTCTTCCAGCCGTCCTTCGGCCCGCAGATGTTCGGCACGAGGCCGGGCGGAATGTAGTGGTCGAAGATCACCGCGCTGCCGGCGCCGAGGTCGACGATCTGGACCCGCATGCCGTCGACCTGCACGCTGAGCGGCGGGATCGGCAGCGGGAGGGGTGGCGGAAAGCTCAGGTTGCCCTGCATCTGGAGCTGATCGTCGCCGGCGGGCGCGAGCAGCTTCCCGAGCTTCAGCTGCGCCTTCGTCATGCCGACGCCGCCCGTGCAGATGTCGCAGACGTCGCCGACGAGGTCGAGGTCGCCGTCGGCCTGCGTCGGGTCGAAGTCGACGGGGCAGTTGTCGCAGACGTCGCCGTCGCCGTCGAAGTCGCCGTCGGCCTGCCCCGGATTCGGCACCAGCGGGCAGGTGTCGCACTCGTCGGCGGGGCCGTCGCCGTCGGTGTCGATGTTCGGCCCGGGAGCGAACGGGCAGAGATCCACCGGGCAGAGGTTGGCGGGGAACCCGGCGTTGCCGAAGCCGTCGCCGTCGAGGTCGGTGCACGGATCGCAGGCGTCGCCGACGAGGTCGCCGTCGCTGTCCTCCTGACCGGGGTTGAAGACGCCGGGACAGTTGTCGCACGGCGCGACGCCGTCACCGTCAGGAACGTCACCCATCGGCGGAACCGGGCACGGGTTGGTGACGAGCTCGAGGCCCTTCACGTCGTCGCCCGGCGCGAGGCCGAGGGCGAAACCAGGGATGGCGACGGTGAGCGGCGGACCCGTGAAGAGATTCAGGACGTCTTCCGGGCCCGCCGGGATCGCGAGCAGCGATGGGGAGCCGGGGGCGAGCGAAACGACGGTGCTCGCGAGCGCGTCGACGTCGTCGCAGGCGGGGGGCGCGCATCCCGGGCCACCGCTCACGAGCCCGCTGAACGCCGCGGGTATGGCCATCCCGAAGAACGGGGGTGGTCCGGGGCAGGCGATGAAGATGTCACCCGGCTCGCCGCCCAAGGGGCGGAGGGTATTGGTGCCGGGCGTCAGGGTCGGCGAGCCCGGGGCGAGGGAGAATTGCACGCAGAAGACGCGTCCGCGGCCCGGGGCGCCCCAGTCGAAGTCCGCGATCTGGTCGTTGAAGACGACGGGTGGGGCCGGATTCAGCTCGGAGAGCCCGAGGCCGAGGCCCGTGTAGCCGGTGAGCGGCGCGAGCGGCGGCCCGCCGTTGCCGTCCAGCACCTGCGTGTGGAAGGGCGGGAAGGCGCCCGTTGCCGGGTCGAGCACGGCGAAGATGTCGCTCGACGCCTCGGGCTGGATGCCGATCGGAACGCCGACGACCTCGGAGTTCACGTTCGGGGTCAACGGTCCGGCGGCGCTCATCGAGCCCCGGGTCACGGTGAAGTAGAGGGTGCTCGGACCCATGGGTCCGTCGTCACCGAACGAGATCGCGTCGACGACGTCGCCGGCCATCAGCCCGAGGTCGGCGGGCGTGAGCCCGACGACTGGCGGCGGCAGCGGCCCCGGCGCCGGCGGGACGGCGGGCGTGAGGAGCGTGTTCGCGGCGGTGCCCGTCAGCGTGAGCGTGTTGGACGGCGGGTCGAGCGCGAAGGTCTGCGCGCGGGCGATGGCCGGGGCCAGCGCGACGGTGATCGTCGCGGCGGCCGCGAGCTTCACGAAACTCTTCATGGCGTATCCTCCTCAGAAGGGGGAGAAAGTGGAATGGCTTGGCGCGCGCCGCCCTGCGGCGCGCGCCCCGACGGCACGAATGACCTGCGGGCTACGACGCTCGGGACCGCATCGTCAAGGAAAAAGTATCGGAAAGCGTCGGGCCGCCCCCATCCGGAAGGTGCAGCTCGGCTATCCGTACGATATTGCTATCCGAGCACGAAGCGAACCCGGCATTTCCGCGCCAGGCGATTCGCTTCGCGGCGCGGATCGGCGTTCCAGACGGGCAACATCGCTTCGCTCGCGGCGAGGATCATGCCGAGCGTTGGCGTCGGATGCGGCCGCAAGGGGGTGGACGGCACCGGGAAGCGCAGCGCCTCCGGCGGTCGTTCAGCGCTTCCCGGCAAGATCGAGGATCCTTTCGTGGATGCGCGCGTCGCCGAAGCGATCGCAGAGCCCCCGGAACGCCGCGCCGAGCAGGTCGATCCCGTTCGCCGCAGCGAGCTCGACGATGTCCACGGCGTCTTTGAGCATGCGCGCCTCACCCGAGAAGCGGAGCGCGTGGAGCTTCATCGCGATCAGATGCTCGACCGAGGGGACGAGGCAAGTGATGGTGCCGAAGACGACGGCCCGCGCGGCTCCCTTCATGGCGTCGAGCGTGCCGTCGTCGACGATGAGCAGGTCGATCGGCCACCCGGATGGCGTCGGCGGGCTCAGCTGGACGAACGCGGCGTCCTCGTGGAAGACGGCGTAGCCGAGCGCGACGAGTCGGGTCCGCCACTCGACCGCGTCGCGTTCCCGGACGATCAGGTCGAGGTCGCCGGTCTTGCGGATCACTTGGTAGGCGTTCACGGCGTGGCCGCCGCAGACGAGGAAGTCGAGGCCTCCGGTCGTGGCCAGGCGTTCGACTTCGTCGAGCGGCGACATCGCCGAAGTGATGGCACGTTTTCGAGTGGCGGGCCACGGTCCGGGAGGCCGCTCCCGGATCGCTCCGCCGCGGGATTCTCAACGCAACGGACAGGTCGTGGGCGCGTGGCCGACGTACGCGACGCACTGGTTGCAGTGCGTGCAGAGCGTGCCGTCGAAGTCGCCGGCCTCGATGCGGCGCACCAGATCGGGTTGGCGGATGAGGGCGCGGCCGAGCGCGAGGAGATCGAAGCCCTCGCCGAGGGCGGCCTCCATCGTCGCCTGCTGGTTCACGCCGCCGAGCAGCATGAGCGGCATGCGGACGGCGGCGCGGAAGCGGCGGGCGAGCGGCGCGAAGAACGCCTCCTCGAAGCGGTAGTTCCGCATGACGAGCTTGGCGCCGAAGCGGAGCGCGACGCGCCGGAACGGATTGCGCTCGCGCGCGAAGAGCGCGTCGATGGGCGAGTCGCCGCGCATCAGGAACATCGGCGTCTTCGTGGTGTGGCCGCCGGTGAGCTGGAGGGCGTCGAGCGCGCCGTCGGCTTCCAGCATGCGCGCCACCTCGAGCCCGTCGTCGAGCGAGAGTCCGTTCGCGAAGCCGTCCTCCATGTTGAGCTTCGCCCAGATCGCGACGTCGCGTCCCGCCGCTTCCCGCACGGCGCGCACGATGCGGCGCGGAAAGCGGGCGCGATTCTCGAGGCTGCCGCCCCATTCGTCGCGGCGGCGGTTGTTGTAGGGCGAGAGGAACTGGCTGAGGAGGTAGCCGTGCCCGACGTGCACCTCGAGCGCGTCGAAGCCGGCCTCGACGGCGAGCCGCGCCGCCGCCGCGAAGTCGCGCTCGAGGCGATCGAGGTCGGCGGCCGTGAGCGCCCGCGCGAACGTCTGCGCGTGCAGACTGAAGGTCCGCGACGGTCCGAGCGGCCGCGTGCCGGTCGCCTTCGGGTCGGCGAACCATCCGGCGTGGCCGAGCTGGAGCGCCGCCTTCGCGCCCTCGGCGTGCATCGCAGCCGCGAAGCGGGCGAGGCCCGCCGCCGCCTCCGGGCGCATCACGATCTGATCCTTGAAGGTGCGGCCGTCGGCGGCGACCGCGCAGTACGCGAGCGTCGTCATCGCGACCCCGCCCGCCGCCACCTCGCGGTGCCACTCGACGAGCGCGTCGGTGACGAGCCCGCCCTCGGCGCAGGTCTCGTAGGTCGCGCACTTCACGATGCGGTTGCGGAGGGTGAGCGGCCCGAGGCGCGTCGGGCTCAGGATCGGGCTCGTCGACATCGCGGCGATGAGAGCACGGGCGGCGGCACGGCCACAAGCGCTACCGGTGTCGGGCCCCGCGCACCTCCACCGTCGCGCTCGCGCGCGTCCCGCGCGCCGCGTCGACGAGCGCCACGACGTGCGTCCCGGGCGTCGGCTGCCAGAGGGCCAAAGCGGCGGCGGACCCGAGGTCGGCATCGTCGACGCGCCAGCGGAGCCCGTCGGCGCCGCCCGCCGCTTCGAGCGGGACGCGCTGCCGGTCGGCGGGGATGTCGGGGTCGAGCGCGACGATGGTGCCGTCGACCGGCGCCACGATGCGCGCCGCGCCGAGGGTGAGCGCGCGCGCGCCCGGCTCCGTGCCGGACGCGAGCCACTCGCGGCGCGCCGGCTCGACGCCGTTCGGGAACGCGACCTCCGCGGCGACGAGGCCGGGGGGCGGTGCGGGTGCGACGCTCGGGGTCGCGCGGTGGAGCCAGCTCATCACCTCGAGCCAGACGGGCGCGGCGCCCATGACGCCGCTCACGTCGTGCATGGGGGCGCCCGACGCGTTGCCGACCCAGGCGCCGACCGTGTAGCGCTCGGACCATCCGAGGCACCAGTTGTCGCGCATCTCCTTGCTGGTGCCGGTCTTCACGGCGGTGAAGAAGCGGGTGGCGAGCGCGCTCTCGAGGCCGAAGGTGGCGCTGCGGCCCTCGCGGTCGGCGAGGACGTCGCCCACCTGAAAAGCCGCGGCGGCCGAGAGCACGCGGCGCGGCGCGGCGGGCGCGCCGTCCCGATGCGCGCCGGTCGGCGCGTCGTCGGCCGACACACGGAGCGGCGACCAGACGCCGCCGTTCGCGAGCGCGCGGTAGGCACCGACGAGCTCGAAGAGCGTCACGTCGGCACCGCCGAGGGCGAGCGCCGGACCGTAGAACGCGCCCTCCTCGGTCACGCCGGCGAAGCCGAGGTCGTGGAGCAGCGCCACGAAGGCGTCGCCGCCGACGAGCCCGAGCGTTCGCACCGCCGGGACGTTCAGCGACGACGCGAGCGCGGTGCGCGCGCTGACGAGCCCGCGGAAGCGGTCGTCGTAATCGCGCGGTCGGTAGAGCCCGCCCGGCACCGCCAGCGCGAGCGGCGTGTCCTCGACCAGCGACGCCGGCGTCAGCAGGCGGCGCTCGAACGCGAGCCCGTAGAGGAAGGGCTTGAGCGTCGAGCCGGGTTGCCGGCGGGCGCGGACGACGTCGACGAAGCGGGCACGGGAGAGCATGCCGCTGCCGCCGACCCATGCGAGCACGTCGCCGCTCGCGTTGTCGGCGACGAGCACCGCGCCGTCCTCGACGTTGCGTCCGCGGAGGCCCGTGAGCGCGCGGACGAGGGCGTCGCGCGCGACGCGTTGGGTAGCGGCGTCGAGCGTCGTCGCGAGCAGCGCGGTGCGCTCGGCGAGCAGGCGGTGCGCGAGGTGCGGCGCGAGATCGGCGCGCGTGCTCCGGAGCGTCGCGGTCGCGACTCGATCGGCCGCGGCCGAGAGCGCATCGTCGTCGACCTCCGTGGCGCTCGCGGCCGCGAGGCGCGCGGCGCGCCGCACGACCGTGTCGCGCCCCGCGTTGGGGCCCCGCAACGTAGCCGCCAGCACCAGCGACTCCGCCGTGGCGAGTCCGTGGGGGGCTTTGCCGAAGAGGAACGCCGCCGCGGCGCCGACGCCACGGAGCTCGCCGCGGAAGCCGACGCGGTTCAGGTACGCCTCGAGGATCTCGTTCTTCGACCAGTGCCGCTCGATCGCGAGCGCCGCTCGCATCTGGCGGAGCTTCTGCGTGAACGTGCGCCCGCCGCGGGGCGGCGCGAGCGCGGGATCGAGGAGCGCCGCGAGCTGCATCGTGATCGTGCTCGCGCCGCGCGTCGCGCGACCGGCGAAACGCCCGAGCGCCGCGCCGGCGAGCGCCCGTACGTCGATGCCGTGGTGGTCCCGAAAGCGCCGGTCCTCGGCGGCGAGCACGGCCGGGACGAGGGCGGGCGACACGTCGGCGAGCGCGGTCCAGGCGAGGCGGCGCTCGCCCGCGTCGGTGCGAAGCTCGTGGAGGACCGCGCCGCGCCGATCGAGGAGGGGGACGTCGGAGGGGCGGTGGCGCGCGCGGACGGCGTCGAACGAGGGAACCGGGGTCGTCGCGACCGCGAGCCAAGCGGCGCCCGCGACGGTGAGCATCGCCGCGCCGAGCGCGGCCGCGGCGCGCGCACGTCTCACGGGGACGATCCGCCGCGCGCGCCTCACGGCGCGACCTCGATCGGCGCGTTCGGGATCTCGCCGAACACGTCGGGCGCGTAGAGCGCCTCGACGCGCGTCGGCGGCAGCGCGAAGCGGCCTGCCTGGCTCAGCCGCATCGTGTACTCGACGGTGAAGCGTCCCTTCGGCACGAAGTCGTAGTAGGCGCGGAAGCCGTCGAACGCGCGCTCGACGAAGACGGGGCGCGCTCCCGGGTTTTCCTGCTCGCCGCTCGCGAGCACGGCCGAGTCGCCGCCGAGCCCGGTCCCGAGGTGCGTCGCGCCCGCCGGGATCGGGTCGTCGACGACGACCCACGTCATGTCGCGCTCGGCGTCGATTTCGAGGCGCACGCGGAGCACGTCGTCGCGGCTGGTCCCGCCGGGCGGGCGCGCCGCGCTCTCGACGGGTGTCACGGTCTTCGTGATCCGGTAGCCGGCGGCGATCGGCTGCGTGAGCGGAACCGCGGCGCGCGCCTGGATCGTCGCCCAGGGCCGGCCGCCGCCGGCGTGCGCGAGGGCGAGCTCGCCCTCGCCTCCGCTCGGCCAGGAGAGCGCGAGGATCGCGCCCGCCGGCGCCGCCGCCCAGTCGAGGGCGCGCTCCGTGTCGGCGAGCGTGGCGCGGGTCGTGCCGGCGACCGGCGTCGTCTCGAAGGCCGCCGCGAACTTCTCGACCGCGAGCGTGCCCCAGGCGTTGGCGACCGTGGTCGACCACGCGCCGCGCCGCTGGCGGCCGAGCGCGCCGCGCGCGAGCCGCGGCAGGTCCTCGCGCCATGCGCCGTGCTCGAGGAGCGTCAGCACGAGCCGGACCGCGTTCACGTCGGCGTCGCTCATCAGCCAGAAGAGGCGGTCGCCGTCCTCGGTCGAGAACGTGAGGCTCGTGCCGGTGACCCGCAGGCGGGCGCGGAGCTCGTGCTCGACGTCGGCGACGTGCGCCGGATCGGGCTTCTTCGCGATCCGGTGCATCAGGCTCCACCAGTCGATCAAGGCCGAGGTCGGCCAGAGGCCGGGCTCGACGGTGATCGTGCTCATGAGGGCGGGCTCGACGGCGCCGACCCGCGAGAGCGCCTCGAGCGCCGTGATCTTGCGGAGCGCCAGGTCCGCGGTCGCGAGCGGCGGCGTGGTCGCCAGGGCGCCGCTCACGAAGCGGCGCAGCCCCTCTTCCATGTCGGCGCGTACGCGCCCGGGGAGCTCGCGACCGGCGGCGGTCGCGAGCGAGAGCACGTACGCGGTCAGCACCTCGCTGCCTTCCGCGCTCGTCGGGAAGTACTTGAGGAGGCCGTGCGCGTCGGCATACGAGGGCAGGGCCGTCGCGATCTCGTGCCAGAGGGCGTCGTCGTGGAGCGCGATCGCGCGCGACACGCGCTGCTCGAGGCAGCGATACGGGTAGCGGCGCATGGCGTCGCGCACGCCGTCGAGCCCGGCGGCGAGGCTCGGCGCGAGCGCCACCCGCACCTCGCCGCGCTCGGGAAGCGCGTCGGCGGGACGCGCGACCGGCTGGCGCGCGCCGTCCGCGTCGAGCTGGAGGAGCGCCGCCTGGAGCGTCCGCACCGGCACGGCCGGCCGGACCTGTTGCGCGACGCGCACCTCGTCGGCGGGCGCGCCGGCGGCCGTCGCGGTGACGGTGTACGTCAGCTGCGTGACGTCGGCCGGCGCGGTCATGTCCCAGCCGACGATCGCCGAGGCGTCCGCCGGCAAACGGACCGTCTGCGGCGCGAGGGACGGCACGGCGCGATCCGCCCGCGAGCCCCCGGCCTCCACCGTGCCCGCCACCGTCAGGTCCGCGGCGTGGCTGGTCGTGTTGCGCACGGTGAAGGCCGCGCGGAAGCGGTCGCCCTCGCGCACGAGCGGGGCGAGTCCCGGCAGGATCATGACGTCCTGGGTGGCGCGGATCGACGTGCCGCCGGTGCCGAAGCGGTCGAGGCCGCTCGCGGCGACCGCGACGATGCGGAAGCTCGTGAGCGAGTCGTTGAGCGGCACGTCGACCGTGGCGCGGCCGCGCGCGTCGAGCGGCACGCGCGCCTTCCAGAGGAGCAGCGTGTCGAAGAGCTCGCGCGTCGCGCTCCGACCGCCGCCGCCGCCGGCCGGCAGCGCCTTCAGCCCGTAGTGGCGCTTGCCGACGACCTGCATCTGCGCGGTCGCGGTCGTGACGCCGTAGGAACGCCGCCCCATCATGGCGTCGAGGAGCTTCCAGCTCTCGTTCGGCGCGAGCTCGAGGAGGCCGGCGTCGACCGCCGCGAGCGCGACCTCGCTGCCGGGCGCGAGCGCGGTGCCGTCGGCGGCGCGCACGGCGATCTTCACTTGCGCGGTCTCGCGCACGCGATGGACCGGATGGTCGGCGGCGACGCGGACCTTCAGCTCGTGCGCTTTCCAGCCGACGGCGAGCTCGGCGATGCCGAGCTTGAAGGTCGGACGCCCGAGATCGACGAGCGCGGTCGGCTGGACGTCGTCGGCGCGGCCGCGGAGCGCCAGGACCGACACGAAGACGTTCGGCGCCCACTCGGGGCGGATCGGCACCTCGATCACCGGATCCGTGCCCGCGAGCGCGACCACGCGCGCGTCGGCGACGCCCTCGCGCTCGATCGTGACGAGCGCGGTCGCGGCGCGAAACGGCATGCGCACCTGGAGGCGCGCCGTCTCGCCGGGCTCGTAGCGGCGCCGCTCCGGCAGCACGTCCATGCGGTCGCTGTCGCTGCCGCCGAACCACCAGCGTCCTTCCTTGCCGGCCACCCAGACGTCGTGGTGCGCCGCCGAGCGCCGGCCGGACTCGTCGGTGGTCGACGCCTCCAGCACGACGTTGCCGGTGACGCCGGCCGGCCCCTCGCAGTGGAGGAGCCCGTGCGCGTCGGTCGTGCCGCGGCAGACGGTGCCGAGCCGCTTCGTCTCGCGCACGCTGTCGTAGGCGTAGAAGCCGCCGACGACGCGCGTCCGGTGCGAGAAGAGCTTCCGCGAGAACGCGTCGACCCGGACCGGCGCGCCCGCCACGGGCGCTCCCCGTGGATCGACGACGGCGACGCGCGTGCCTACCGTGTCGCGCGCCCCGGCCCACTCGTCGGGTGCGATCGCGACCAGGCGGGTCGCCGGCCAGACCGGCATCGTCGACGACACGGTCTGCACCTGGCCGGTCGGGTCGCGGAACTCGAGCTCGGTGCGGAGGCGCACGGGCGTCGTCGCGGGCGCGAGGTCGGTGATCGTCGCGCGGCCCGTGCCCGCGTCGTCGAGGGTGAGCGCGAGCCGCTGGTGGATCTTCGGGGCGCCGCCGTCGTCCTCGACCGGCTCCTCGTCGCCACGATGGACGACGCCTTCCTCGACCGGGCCGTTCGCGAGCGTGAAGCCCTCGAGGTCCTCCGGCGTCTCGGGCGTGAGGGGCGAGACCTGGGCGCGCACGACGACCGGGAGCCCGGCGGCGGCCCCGCCCGCCAGGTACCGCACGGCCAGGTCGACGGGGACGCTCGTCGCGGCGACGAGCGTCCCCGCCGGCGGCTGCAGCACGCCCTTCATCAAGGGGACGCGGAACTCCTCGACGCGGAAGCTCGCCGCGATCCAGTCGCCGCCGTTGGCGAAGGAGCTGTCGTACTCCTCGCCCTCGCCTTCGCCCGCCTCGCTCGCGCTGCGCGCCTGCGCCATCGCCGCGCTCAGGAGGTGCACCTCGTAGTAGCCGAGCTTGGCCTCGCGCGGGATCGTCCACGTGCTCTCGCCGACGCCGCTCGCGTCGAGGGCGAGCGGCTGCTCGAAGTGCTCGTCGCTGCCGACGTGGACGATCGAGAGGGTCGTCGGGAGGTCCGCCGCCGCGGCGGCGCCGAAGCCGCGCAGGCGCTTGGTGCGGAAGACGTGCTTCAGGTGCACCACCTCGCCGGCCCGGAAGAGGGGGCGGTCGAGGATCGTGTGTGCGGCCACGCCCCCGGCCTCGTCGACGTCGGGAAGATCGTAGCGCCACGGCTCGATGCCGTCGTCCCAGCTCGAGTGCACGAAGCTCGCGTCGTCGCCGCTCCGCGCGGTCACGAGGAGGCCGTCGTCGAGCTCGCGGAGCGCCGTCGTCTGCGACCCGTCGAACGGATCGGCGTCGGGGAGCCCGCTCGCGTAGCAGGTCGGGAGCGCGCGCGGCGCCGGCACGTCGGCGAGGCGCGCCAGGCCGTCGGCGTCGGTCGTGCCTTCCCGCACGAGCCCGCCGCGGCAGTCGCGGAGCGTCACCGCCGCGCCGGCGACCGGCTTCGCCGCGTCGAGCGTCGTCACCCACACGACCGACTGCTCGGCGCCCCACTTGAAGTGGACGGAGAGGTTGGTGACGAGCGCGACCGTCGGCACGTACATCGGCCGCGGCTTCGCGAGGAGCGAGGCGCCGAGCCGGGCGCTCTCGAGCTCGACCACGTAGAGGCCGGGGCGCTCGAACGGGATGCCGACGACCTCGAACGCGCGCTCGCCGTTCGGCTTCGGGAGGGTGAACGTCTTGACCGCGCCGGGCGCGGGCGCCGGCGCCGCGGGCGGCGGTGCGGAAGCTCCCTTCCGCGCCGGCGCGGGCTTCGGCGGCGGGCCGAACACGGAGACCTCGCGCTTCGCGGTGCCGACGCGGCGGAGCCACGGCAGGACGTCGACCTCGCGCCCGGGCGCGATCCGCATGACGCTTCCGGTGACGCCCGGGGCGTACACGCGGGCGCGCGCCTCGGGCTCGAGGTTGCGGAGCGTCACCGGCAGCGTCGCGCCGGCCTTCGACTCGACGATCCCGAAGCGGGCATTGAACTTCGCGAGCGGCGGCAGCTCTCCGGTCCCGACGGCGAGGGGAAAACGGGCGGCGTTCACCGGCGTGCGGCCGCTCTCGTCGGCGATGCCCGCGGGCAGCTCGACGCGGAAGGCCGTGTTCTCGGGGAAGGGGCCCGGGAACGCGATGGCGTTCACGAGCGATACGTCCTCGTCGACCTCGGCGTGCGGGCGTGGTGTGCCGTCGGCCGCGAGGAGCGCGATGCCCTCGGCCGCGAGGCGCGTCACCGGCGCGGAGAACTCGAGCCGCATGTCGCCGACCGGGTTGCAGGCGGCGCCGCGCTTCTCGCGCAAGCAGCTGAACGTCACGGTGAACGCGTCGCGCGTCTGGAAGGCGAGGCGCTGCGCGACCGTGGTCGCGACGCCGGTCGTGGTCGCGACGCCCGGTCCCCAGACGAGCGCGATCTTCGCGCCGTTCGGGAACGCCTGCGCGGCGCGCACCACGACGTGCGGCCCGCGGCGGTAGGTCGGCTGGGCCTTCACGATCGCGTCGCGCTCGGCGCCGGTGACGACGCGCGCGGCGATCCGCTCCGGCAGGCCGGCGACCTCGAAGCCGACGTGGCCCGCGATCGACGCGGGATCGACCTCGGCGTCGAGCGCCAGGATGAACGCCTGGTCTTCCTCGATCGACCGCGAGCCTTCGTACGGCGCGGCGTCGCGGATCGAGGGGCCGCCGGTGTCGAACCGGAAGACCGTGCCGGACGCGAGCGTCGTGCCGTCGAGCGCCCGCACGCCCGGCACCAGCGTGAAGCTGCAGCGGAGTCCGGCGAGGAGGTCGGCCGCGAAGTCGTAGGACCAGGTGCGGCTATCGATCCAGCGGCCGGTTCCCGGCGCGGGACACGCGACCGCGAAGGGCGCGAGCGGCGCACGCGGGTCGCCGAGCGCGACCATCGGCCGCGGGAAGCGGGCGGTCGCCTGGCGCACCTGCTTCACGCTGCCTTGCGGGAAGAACGCGATGGCGGGCAAGGCGGCCGGCGTCGGCGAGGCGGCGTGGCCTGAGCCGTGCGCCAACGCCGCGAGCAGCGCGACCGCGACCCACCGGACGGGCGTCATGGCGGCGACATCTTGCACATCGCCTCCGCTCGCGCACGCGGGGTGCTGCGGGACGGGCGCGCGTGCTACGGATGCGCCGCCGCGTGGCCCTGGATGGTCAGGCGGCCCGGACCCGGCAGGCCGACCACGTTGTTGACCGCGGCCGAGCTGGTCGGTCCGACGCAGAAGACCGAGGCGATGGTCGGGGCCGACGCGTCGCGGACCGGCAGGTCTGCCATGCCGGCGGCGACGAGCGTGTCGGTGCCTTCGTAACCCGAGCCCTGGAAGGTGCCGCCGCCGGTAAGGAAGCAGCGCCGCACGGCCGACTCGCAGCTCCCGGCTCCGCCGCCGCAGTCGGCGTCCATCAAGCAAACACGCTGCGCGTGCCCCGACCCGAGCGAGCAGGTCTGATCGATCGGGCCTTCGGCGCACTTGCCTTGGCCGTCGCCGTTCTCGTCGAGGCAGGTCGCCATACCGTCCGGCGTGTAGTCCTCGATGCAGGAGCTCGGCTTGGTCGGCTCACCGAGCCGTGAACAGATGCTGGCGGGACAGGCGCTGTTGCCGGCGCACGGCGCGCCGTCGTTGGGGCCCCCGAGACAGCGGCGCCCGCCGCAGACGCCGGGGTTGCCGCCGCTCGGTGGGCAGTCGGTGTTCGCCGCGCACGGCTCGGCGCCGGCGTTGTTGCAGGTGTCGCAGAGGCACCTGCCGCCGAGTGCGCCCGAGCAGTTCGGGCTGTCCACCGTGAGCGTCTTCACGACCGTGTCGGTCGCGTTGCTGAGGTCGATCGGGAGGGTGGTGAGGAGCGCGCCGGGGATGGGCGGGCAGTCGAGGCTCGTGCGCCCGAAGTCGGGACGGCCGGGCACGGTGCCGTTGGCGTCGCACGGCAAGCCGACCCGGGCGCCGCCGTCGCAGGTGCCGCCGCGCGCGCCGTCGTTGATGCCGCCCGCGTCGGTGCAGCGCGGACAGGGATGGTCGATCGCGATGCCGGCGTAGACGCGCGACGTGAGGAGTGCGGTCGTGCTGGCCTCGCCGCTCTCGACGTTCACCGTACCGGTTACGGCGCCGGCGAACTGGTGCAGCACGCAGGTTGCGACGCCGCCCGCGGCGAGCGGCTGCGCGGAGCCGAAGTAGAAGTCGCAGGTGCCCGCCACCGGACACGCGCCCCCGGGACACGCCGAGTCGCCGGCGCACGCGGCGCCGTCGTTGGTCCCGCCGAGGCAGGTGCGGGCGGCGCAGACGGCGTCCGCCGCGCACGGCTTCGAGGCATCGGTCGTGCAGCGCCGGTTGTCGAGCTGGCCGCTCCCCGCCTGCGGGTTCGGCACCGGCCCCGAGACGGGGCAGACGCCGCAGGGGCGGCTCGTCGCGGTGCAGGCGAGCTGCATCGTCACGTCGCCGTTGCCGACGACCGGCGCGCGGTGCGCGATGCCGGTCCAGCCGCGGTCGAGGATCGTCCCCGGCGCGGTCGGGTCGGGCGAGAACACCACCGTCGTCGGGCAGGCGCAGTTGCAGGCGACGCAGCCGAAATCGGCGCCGCACTGATTCCACAGCGCCGCGGACGCCGACGCGTCGCACGCTTCGCCGGGATCGCTGAAGCCGTTGCCGCAGGTCGCACATTGCGGGTTGGAGGGATCGAACGCGCAGGTCTGCGCCTCGGCGAACGCCCCGGCCGCGTTCAGGAGGAACGCCGCCTGACCGGGGTGGGTGCAGTCGGTACGCTCCTCCGCCTTGGCGATGCCGTCGCCGAGCTTGGTGATCGCCTTGCCGAGGCAGGCGGGATCGACGCTGCCGGTCTTGCCGGAGGCCTTCGCGTAGCAGCCCGTGACGGCGGCGACGTATTTGCCGACGAGCTTCGTCTTCGCGGCGTCGCATTTTTCGGCGTGGCCGACGGCGCCGTCGACCTCCGCCGCGAAGGCCGCCGCGTCGCTCGCGCGCGTCGCGCCGGAGCCCTCCACGATGCAGGCGAGCTTCGTCTCGATCTTGTCGAGCGCCGGGTCGATCTTGGACATCGCCTTCCCGAGGCACGTCGCGGCGGCGGGGAGGTCCGTCGACGCCCCCTTCGCGTAGCAGTCCACGAGGGCGGCCGTGCCCTTGCCCACGATCTTGATCTGGCTCGCGAGGCATTTGTCGACCGTCAAGGTCGTGAGGGCGGCGGCCGTGCCGGCATGCCCGAGGCATCCGGCCGCGATGCCGGCGACGACGATCGCGCGGGTGACGTCCATGACCCTCCTCCTCGGCTCTACGCCATACAGCGCCGGATGCGGGTCGCGAGTCAACGGCTTCCTCGCCGCGCCGGTGCACGACGCGTCCCGCCGTCGTGCGGGGCTGCATGGTGCCAGGGGCGGGCGGATGCCGACGGAAGATCGCGGTCAGGAGGCATGGCATCGCGGTCGCAAGTAGCGGAGCCGCCACGCGATCGCGCTCCGGTCTCCGCGCGCCGCCGGCGCGCCGCCCGGCGTCGGCGTCGTCCTTGCTGTTCCAGGGCCTCGTGCCCGCGAGCGTGCTCGTGATCGCGGATCGGCTCGACATCGCCGCCTTGATCGGACGTTCGCTCGTCGGCGTCGGGCTCCGCCCGGCGGTGGTGAGCGACCTCCGGCAGGCCGCGCTCGTCATGGCGCGCGAGACGCCGGCGGCCGTCGTGCTCGACCTCGCCGCTCCCGGGCATTGCGACGCCGTGATGCGGTGGCTCCGGCGCGATCCGAAGCACGCCACGATCGCGGTCGTGCAGGTGAGCGCGCTGGCGCGCAACGGCGGCGCGCCGCGCGGCGAGATGCGCGCCGATCTCCACGTGCCGAAGCCCTTCACGCCGCGCCAGATCGTCGACGGCGTCCGCACGGTGCTCGCGCGGCGCGCCGTACGCGAGCGCATGGGCGCCGGGTCGCTACCGCCGCGCGTCGTCGCCTGACGTCGCGCCGCTCCGCGTCCGGGCCGTCGCGCCGGCGCGAGGTCAGCCGCGGACCCGCGCGACGAGGTCGAGCACCTGGTGCGCGTCGATCGGCTTCCGGAGCACGTCGAGCACGCCCTCCGCGCGCGCCGCCTGGCGGTCGACGTCCTCACCCGAGACGAGCACGACCGGGATGCCGTCGGTGGCGGGGTCGCGTTGCATCCGGCGCCAGAGGTCCCAGCCGCTCATGCCGGGCATCCGGATGTCGAGGAGCGCGAGACACGGCCGCGGCCCGTGCGCGAGCGTGTCGAGCGCCGCGCCGGCCGACGGCGCGCGATCGACCACGATGCCGTGGAGCTCGAGCAGCGTGCCGAGCGCGTCGAGGACGTCGGCGTCGTCGTCGACGAGGAGGACGTGCGAGTGCGTGGAGGAGGAGCTCATCGCAGGCGCTGCCGCAACGCGCTTACCCGGTAGCCCGCGTGCGCAGGCCTTGTCAAAACGAACGGCGGGTCATGTTGACGCGTCCCGCCCGCTTCAGTACGGCAGCGCTCCATGACGGTCCCCTTGTGGCGGCGCGGCGCCGGCGAGCTCGCCGCGCTGATCCGGTCGAGCGCGGTGTCGAGCCGGGAGGTGGTCGCGGCGCACCTCGCGCGCGTCGCGGCGGTGAATCCGGTCGTGAACGCGATCACCGAGGTGCGCGCCGACGAGGCGCTCGCAGCCGCCGACGCGGCCGACGCGGCGGTCGCGCGCGGCGACGCGCTCGGTCCGCTCCACGGCGTGCCCGTCACGGTCAAGGTGAACGTCGACGTCGCGGGGTCGGCGACGACGGCGGGGATGCCGGTCTTCGCCGAGGACCGGCCGGCCGGGGACGCGCCGCTCGTCGCGCGTCTGCGCTCCGCGGGCGCGATTCCCTTCGCGCGCACCAACATGCCGGACCTCGGGCTCCGCTGGCACACCGCGAGCTCGCTCCACGGGACGACGCGCAATCCCTGGAGCCCGCGCCGCACGCCGGGCGGCTCGAGCGGCGGCGAGGCGGCGGCGCTCGCGACCGGCATGAGCCCGCTCGGGATCGGCAACGACATCGGCGGCTCGGTGCGGTGGCCGTCGCAGTGCTGCGGCACGGTCGCGCTCCGTCCGACGCTGGGGCGCGTTCCGCACTACGACACGACGG
The DNA here is from genome assembly GCA_020848745.1 of Deltaproteobacteria bacterium. NCBI lineage: Bacteria > Pseudomonadati > Myxococcota > Myxococcia > Deltaproteobacteria bacterium. The sequence goes on from JADLHM010000098.1 coordinate 223,318, forward strand.
TGCCGATCGAGGTGCCGCTCGCGTTCCGTCTGATGATGACCGACGGTCCGATGGCGCGCACTGTCGCCGACGTCGCGCTCGCCTTCGAGGTGCTCGCCGGCGCCGATCCGCGCGATCCCTGGTCGGTGACGGCGCCGGCGCCGCGCCCCGCTGCGGGGCCGCTGCGCGTCGCCGGCACGACCGATCCCGGCGGGCTCGGCTGCGACCCGGCGATCGCCGCCGGCGTCGCCCGCGCGGCCGATATCCTCGCCGCCGCGGGGTGCCCGGTCGAGACGGTCGAGCCGCCCGCGCTCGGCGAGGCGCACGAGCTCTGGGGAACGCTCCTCTCGGCGGAGACCCGGACGATGGTGCTGCCGTTCGCGCGGACGCTTCTCGCGCCCGACGCGCTCACGGTGATCGAGCACCTGATCGCCGGGTTCCCCGAGGTGGACCTCGCGGGCTACATGGAGGGCCTGGCGCGTCGGACGCGGGTGGCGCGCGAGTGGGCGCTCTTCCTCGACCGTTTCGACGTCGTGCTCGGCCCGGTGGCCTGCGTGCTGCCCTTCGCGCCCGACTCCGATCTCGCCGCGGATGCGATGGCGGCGATCATGCGCGGCATGCGGCTCGTGACGACGTGCAATCTCCTCGGCCTCCCCGCTGCGGTCGTACCGGTCGGCGTTGCCGAGGGGCTGCCGCAGGCCGTGCAGCTGATCGCGACGCGCTATCGCGACGACCGCTGCCTCGCGGCGGCGGCGCTCGTCGAGCGCGCGACGGCGCCCATCCTGCCGATCGACCCTCTGGGCGCGTGACCGTTCGCGCTCCCGGCGCCGGCGCCGCTCTTCACCGGCCCGCCGCGCCCGCAGCGGACTACATGAAGATGCCGCCGTTCGGCGAGAGCGCCTGGCCGACGAAGTAGCTGGCGTCATCGGAGGCGAGGAACACGGCGGTCGCGGCGATCTCGGCGGGCGTGCCGAGCCGACCGGCCGGCGTCTGGGCCACGACCATCTGCCGCATCGCCGGCGTCATGACGTCGAGGAGCGGCGTCTCGACGTAGCCGGGCGCGATCGCGTTCACGCGCACGCCGGCGCCGATCACCTCGCGCGCGACCGACTTCGTGAAGCCGAGGATGCCCGCCTTGGCGGCGGAGTAGTCGGGCGCCCCCGCGATGCCCGTCAGCCCCGCGATCGACGCCATGTTGATGATGCAGCCGCGGCGGTTGACCTCCATGATCTTGAGGGCCTCGCGGGTGCAGTAGAACGTGCCGTCGAGGTGGATCGCGAGGGTGCGGCGCCAGTGACCGTCCTCCATGGTCTTCGTCGCCTCGAGCGACATGGCGCTCTTGCCGGTCGTCAGCACCTGCTCGAGCATCTTCTCGCTGTTGCGCTTCACGTGCTCTTCCATGAAGGCGGTACCGGCGTTGTTCACGAGCACGTCGAGGTTCTGGAAGGCCCCCATGTGGGCGGCGAACATCTTGTGCACGGCGCGGCTGTCGGCGACGTCGCAGGGGAGGGCGGCCGCCTCGCCGCCGAGCGCCTCGATTTCGCGGACGACCGCCTCGGCGTACTCGGGCCGGATGTCGTTGACGCCGACGGCCGCGCCCTCGCGCGCGAAGGCGAGCGCGATCTCCCGGCCGAGCCCGGAGCCGGCACCCGTGACGAGAGCCACTTTGGTCTTGAGCTTCATGGCGCCCCCTTCATTGCTCTGGAGCGTTCGACGTAGCGCAGCGTCCGGGCGCGTCCAAGCGGTCGGGACGGCGATCACTGCCCCGGGCGCTGTTCAGCCGCGTCGGGTGCCGACGTGTCTCGAAGCGGCACAGACGGGAGTGCGCGGCGCGGCTACACAAAATCGGCTACACAAAATCGTTGACGCCGTCCTTCCGCTTGAATTAACGCCATTCGATCTTCTCGAGAGAGGACCATGCAATGGCTTTTCGGGTCGCGGCGATAGTACTCTTGCTACTGACGGCCGGCTCGGCACGCGCCGAGCGGCTCTTCTCGGTCGATGCCGGTGCCAGGGTTCGTGACCCCGGCGCGGTGCGTGTCGACGGAGCCGTGGCCCGCGACCTCGCGAGCCGGCCGCGTGCGGTCGTGGTGACCGGCGTCCCGCTCGTCGGTGGCGTGACCGCGTCCTTCGACGTGGCGCCGGTCGAGGTCTTCACCGCGGACGCCCGCATCGTCGAGTTCGACGGCGTGCGCGAGCAGCCGATCGGCCGTCCCGACGTCGTCGTGTACGAGGGCACGGATGCCACGGACCCGTCACGAACCCTGGTGCTCAGCATCACCGGCGGGGCGCGCGTGGCGGCGACCGTGCGCGCCGGCCAACGCGTCGTCAGTATGATCGCCCCCGTCGACGGCGCGCACCGGCTCGTCGATCCGGCGACGACGCTTCCCGGAGCGGCGCGTGACGTGTGCAAGAACCATCTCGCGCCGGCGGGAATGCTCGACGTCTCGGGCGGCGCCCGTGCGGCGGCGGCCCCGCCGATCGCCGCTCTGCCGCCTGGTCCGACGCTCGCCGGGCAGATCCTCGTCGACGTCGGGAACGACCTCTACGTGAACGAGTTCGGGTCGAGCTCGACGACCGCGGCGGCATACGCGGCCGGCGTCGTCGGCGCCGTATCGGCAATCTACCGGCGCGACGTGAACGTCGCGATGCTGATCGATCAGCTGGTGATCTGGACGGCACCCGATCCCTTCGGCGGCGTCGACTCCTCCGCGCAGCTGAACGCGTACCGCACCTGGAACCAGGCCAACCGCGTGGGCGTCCCACGCGACCTGGCGCACCTCCTCGCGAACCTCGGCGGCGGCGGCGGCATCGCGTACCTCGGACCCGGCAGCGTGCTCTGCGACGAGGGCTTCGGCTATGCCGTCAGCAACCTCGACGGCTACTACGCGGCGTTCCCGACCGTCGGCTACCTATGGGACGTGAACGTCGTCGCCCATGAGACCGGCCACAACCTCGGCTCGCAGCATACGCACTGCTACATGCCGCCGCTCGATCACTGCTACAACACCGAGCCCGGCTGCTACGCCGGACCGGTTACGCCCTCGGTCGGCGAGACGATGAGCTACTGCCACCTCGTCCAGACGGTCGAGATGGGCTTCGGGAGCGTGGTGGCGCCGGTGCTCCGCACGGGCGCCGAGGGTGCCGCGTGCTTCGGGGCCGCTCCCGGCGTGTGCGGCGACGGCGTGCTCGCGCCGGGCGAGCATTGTGACGACGGCAACAACGTCAACGGCGACTGCTGCGCCGCGAATTGCGTCGCCGAGGCCGGCCAGGCCTGCGCGTCGGACGGCGATCCGTGCACCAGCGACGTCTGCAACGACGCGGCGGTCTGCACGCACGTCCCGCCCGGCAGTTGCACGCCGTGCAGTGCGGCCACCGTCATTCCGGCGGCCGGCGGCACCTTCCCGGGAACGACGAGCGGATCGAGTCAGATGAACGCAACCTGCGGCGGCAGCGCGGCGCCTGAGCAAGTCTTCCAATGGACGCCGGCCGTGTCGGGGCTCGCGCGCCTGAGCCTCTGCGGCAGCGGCTACGACACCGTGCTCTACGTGCGCTCTGGGCTCTGCGAGACGGGTCCCCAGGTCGCGTGCAACGACGACTCGTCACCGTGTGGGCAGGCGTCCACCGTGGAGACGTACGTGGAGGCCGGTACGACGTACTTCGTGGTCGTCGACGGCTTCGCCAGCTTGGCAGGCTCGTTCACGCTGAGCGTGTCGCCGCCGGGATGCGCAGCCGCCCCGGTCGGCGGCTGCAAGCTGTCGACCGCGCCGGCGAAGGGGAAGCTGCAGCTCAAGAACGCTGCCGACGACGCCAAAGACCAATTGTCGTGGACGTGGGGCAGCGGCGCCGCGACCAGCATGACGGAGCTCGGCAACCCGACGGGCCCGAACGGCTACCAGATGTGCATCTACGACTTCGGTGGCCTCGTCTCGAGCGCCGCGGTCCCGCCCGGCGGCACGTGCGACGGCAAGCCCTGCTGGTCGGGGAAGCCGACGTCCTTCGCCTACAAGAACAAGGCGCGGACGCCGAACGGCATCGAGAAGATGCAGCTCAAATCGAGCGCCACCCCCGGCAAGGCGAAGATCGCGGTGAAGGGCAAGGGCGGCTTGCTCGCCATGCCGAACCTCCTCGCCATCACGCCGCCGGTGCGGGTACAGCTGGTCCGCCCGAGCGGCCCGTGCTGGGAAGCGTCGTTCAGCGCGCCGATCATCAAGCCGGACGGATCGCAGCTGACGGGCAAGTCGGACTGAGACGAGCGCGACGCGGACGGCGACGGTGAGGGGCACGGTCTGGATCGGCGGAGTGTGCCGGTTTCTGAACGAAAGTCGCTTCGGCGGCTTCGCCGCGAAGATGTCGTCGGGCACGTGAACGGAAGGGAACGTTCGGTTCGAGCGTCTCGACCTGTACCTCGCTGGGGCCCGGTGCTAGACGTCCCGCCCGTGCCGACTTCACAGCCCGATCTCGTCCACGTCGTGAGCCACGGACCGCACTGCCTCGACGGCGTGACGTCCGCCGTCGCGGTCGCGCGCTTCCACGCCGGCAGCGAGATCGTGCCGGTCTTCGCCAACAACCCCGAGATCAACGAGGCGATCCAGGGCGTGCCCGTGCCGCCCGCCGGCCGGACGCACGAGCTCTGGATCACCGACATCAGCTGGAACCAGACGGCGACCGACGCGCATCTCCGGACGCTCGCCGCCGCGGGAACCCGCATCCGCTGGATCGACCATCACCGCACCGCGATCGAGCGCTTGAAGCGCGGCGCGATCGACGTGCCGTTCGCGACGATGGTGGTTGAGGACACGTATGCGGCCTCGCGGCTGGTCTACGAGCACTTGAAGGGCCGACTCGCGGCGGAAGGCGGGACCCCGAGCAGGCGCGGCGAGCACGCGGCCGCGTTCCTCGGCCTCGAGAAGCTCGTGGCGCTCGCCGACGACAACGACCGCTGGATCCACGCGCTCGCGGGATCGCGCGAGCTCGCGCTCACCGTCGGCGCGATGCATGACGCGACCGCCTACGAGGAGCTCCTCGCGATCGACGCCGAGGTGAGCCCGACCCCGCGCATGCGCGAGGCGGAGGCGCGGGTGACGGCCGAGGTCGCGGCGACGCACGCGCTCGCCGGGAAGACGCGCCGCGAGCGCCGCGTCGGCGACGTCACGGTGATCGCCGCCTGGTGCGTCGGCTATCCGAGCGAGATCGGCGACCAGTGGGGGAAGGCGACGCCGAACGCCGTGGTCGCGCTCTACGACACGAAGAGCGCGGGCGTGAGCTTCCGCCGCTCGCCCGCCTCGCAGGTGGATCTCTCGCGCGTCGCGGAGACCTTCGGCGGCGGCGGCCACGCTGCGGCGGCCGGGTGCAAGATTCCCGGCATGGGCGACCGCGACGCCGACGCGCTCGCGGGCCTCGTCGCCGACGCGGTCGCGCGGGTGGCGCGCCCGGCATGAGCTCGCGGCACGACCTCGGCTGGCTCCGGAAGCGGTACGGCAAGTTCCCGCACGTCGAGGCGGTGCTCGCGAGCGGCGACTTCGCGCCGCTGCGCGGCGGCGGCGGCCGGCGGAGCGAGGTCGCGATGGCGATCCGTCGGCCGAGCGGCGGCATCCTCCTCCAGACGAAAGCCTTCTACCCGCCCGGCACGTTCCGCCTGCCGACCGGCGGCATCAAGGAGGGCGAGGACGTCGAGCACGCGCTGCTGCGCGAGGTCCACGAGGAGAGCAACCTCGACGTCGAGATCGAGCGGCTCGTCGCGGTGATCGACCACAGCGCCGTCGCGGGGAAGGCGCCCTTCCGCTCGTACATGTTCCTGCTCCGCGAGATCGGCGGCACGCTCAAGGTGAACGACCCCGACGAGAAGATCAGCGGCTGGGACGAGCGCGACGTCGTCGGCCTCGAGCGCGCCGCGCGCGAGCTCCGGAATCTCGCCGGGACGTGGCGGCGCTGGGGGCAGTTCCGCGCCGTGGCGCTCGAGGTGCTGGCGGGCGCCGTCCGGTGACGGCGCCCGGGGCGCGGGCGGGCGGCGTCGGATGACCGCCGCGCCCCGCGATGGCGCGGCTGGTGCGGGCGCGGGGCCGAACCGCTTCGGCGCCCTCTTCGCCTGGGCGCTCTACGATCTCGCGAACACGACCTTCTCGCTGAACGTCGTCTCGCGCTACGTGCCCCTCCTGATCGTCGAGGATCTCGGCGGCCGCGACCTCGACGTGAGCGTCGCCTACAGCGGCGCGATGGTGCTGGTGGCGCTCGCGGCGCCGCTGCTCGGCGCGCTCTCGGACTGCTCGGGCCGCCGCATTCCGTTTCTCGCTGCGACGACGCTCCTCTGCGTCGGCGCGACGGCGCTCATGGGCTTCGGAAAGCCGGCGTGGCTCGTGCTCGGCCTCTTCGCGATCGCGACCTTCTTCTACCAGGCGGCGCTCGTCTTCTACGATGCGCTCCTCGCCAACGTGTCCGACGAAACGAACCGCGGTCGCGCCTCGGGCTTCGGCATCGCGCTCGGGTACGGCGGTTCGATCTTCAGCCTCTACAGCGTGTCGCCGGTCGCGGAGCACTGGGGGAAGGCGGCGGCGTTCCCGACGACGGCCGCCATCTTCCTCGCCTTCGCGCTGCCGTGTCTCCTGATGGTGCCGGACGGACCCGGAGGACCCCTCTGGCGCCGCGGGCTCGCGGGCGAGACGTTCGTGCGGGTCGCGGCGACGCTCCGGCGCGTGCCGCGGATGCCCGCGCTCGGCCGGTTCCTCGCCGCGCACTTCCTCTACACCGATGCCGTCAACACGGTGATCCTCTTCATGGCCGTCTACGTGACCAAGGTCGGCGGCTTCGCGAGCGCCGAGGTGACGCGCCTCCTCGCGCTCTCGACGGTCTTCGCGATCGTCGGTGCGTTCGGCGCGGGTCCGCTCATCGACCGCGTCGGGGCCAAACGCGCGCTCCATGGGGCGCTCGCGTGCTGGGCCGTCGGGCTCTCGGTCGCGCTCGGGGCGCCCGGCAAGGGCGCGCTCTGGCTCGTCGGGCCGATCACCGGCACGGCGCTCGGCGCCACCTGGGCCGCCGATCGCGTCCTCATGTTCCGGCTCTCGCCGCCCGACGCGCTCGGCGAGCTCTACGGCGTGTACGGCATGGTCGGCCGGTTCGCCGCCATCACCGGACCGCTCGTCTGGGGCGTCGTCGTGTACGCGCTCGAGGACACCGGCGCGCTCGCCTACAGGGCGGCGATCGGCGCGCTCCTCGCCATGCTGCTCGCGGGCGCGTGGGTGCTGCGCCGCGTGCCGACGGTCTGAACCGGCGCCGCGGCTTCAGCGCGCTTCGGAGAGACCCGCCTGCCGCGCGAGCGCGGTGAGGTCGGGTCGCAGGCGAACCGCCTCCGCCGCGTGCGCGCGCGCTTCGGCGCCGCGCCCCTGCTGCGCCAGCGCGAGGGCCAGGTTGAAGTGGACCTCCGCGTAGTCGGGACGGAGCGCGAGCGCGCGCTCGTACTCGGCGATCGCCTCGGCGGCACGCCCCTGCCGGATCCGGAGGTTGCCGAGGTTGCTGTGCGGCTCGGCGTAGCCGGGCGAGAGCCGCATGGCCTCGGCATAGAGCGCCGTCGCCTCGTCCCACGCTCCGCGCTGCATGACCGCGACCGCGAGGTTGTTCATCGCCTCCGCGTAGCCCGGCCGGAGGCGGAGCGCCTCGCGGTAGTACGGCTCGGCCTCGGCGAAGCGCTTCTCGTCGGCGAGCGTCGCGCCCCAGTTGTTGTGCGCGTCGGCGGAGGTCGGCTTCAAGCGGATCGCCTCGGCGTAGTGCGCCATCGCCTCGCTCCGCGCGCCGCGGTCGGCGAGCGCACGGCCGAGGTGGACGTGCGCCTCGGCGTAGGACGGGTCGACGGCGAGCGCACGCCGCGCCGCCGCCGCCGCGTCGTCGACGCGTCCCTCGGCGAGGCATGCCTGCGCGAGGTTGCTCCACGCCCGCGGGTTCGCGGGGCGTTTCGCGGCGACGTCGGTCCACATCGCGTGCGGGCTCCGGTAGTCGTGGTTGCGGCCGATGGTGAGCGCGACGAGCGCGACGACGACGATCGCGACGGCGGCGGTCGCGACCCGGCGTTCGCGGATGCGCCCGAGCCGCGCGCGTCGGATCGCCGTCCAGGCGCCGAGGACGAGCAGCGCCACGAGCGGCGCGAGCGGCAGGTACATGCGGTGCTCGAAGGCGAGATCGCGGATCGGGATCACGCTCGAGCTCGGCGCCAGGACGAGGAGGAACGCGAGAACGAGGAAGCGGGGGCGCGGCCGGCCGCGAAGCGCGTAGAGGATTCCTCCGATGCCGGCGGCGAGCGCCAGGGTCGGCGCGACGACCGCGAGCCCCTTCGCCGGCGGCCACCCGTAGTCGAGCACGAGCCCGCGCGGCGCGACGACGAGCCGGAGATAGCGGAGGACCACGCCCGGCTGGCTCCGCGCGAACTCGGCGAGCGACACGTCCCGCATCGCGAAGCCCGCCGTCGCCGCCGACTCGTGCTCCTGGCCGACGAGGAGGAGCAGCAGGATGCCCCAGGTCGCGGCGAGTCCGAGGTAGAGCCGGCGCCGGTGCCGCCACGCCGCGCGCCACGAGCCGGCGAGGAACGTGCGGTCGTAGAGGAGGACGACGAGCGGCGCCGTCACCATGACCGGCTTGCAGAGCATTCCGAGCGCGCACGCCGCGACCGCGGCGCCGTACCATGGCGCCGGACGCGCCGACACCGCGCCCCGGATCACCCCGTAGAGCGTCACGAGGAAGAGGAGCCCCGTCAGCGACTCCGCGCGCTGTACGACGTAGGTGACGCTCTCGGTCTGGAGCGGGTGCACCGCCCACACGAGCGCGATCGCGAGCGCCATCGCCGTCGCGCCGAGCGTCCGCGCCGCCACGCCATAGAGCGCGAGCGCCGCGAGACAGTGCACGGCGACGTTCACCACGTGGTAGCCGACCGGGTTCGCGCCGCCGAGCGCCCAGTCGAGCGCGAAGGAGAGCTGGACGAGCGGCCGCGACGTTCCGCGCACGGTCGCCCACGAGAACTCGTGCAGCGCGGGATTCTCGAGGATGCCGGCGTCGTCGAAGAGGAACGGCGTGCGGAGCGCGTTGGCGTACGCGATCAGCACGCCGCCGACGATGAGCAGCGGCAGCAAGCGCTCGGCGGGACGCGGCATCGGCGCCGGAGCTTGGAGGAAACCGCAGCGGGACGCCAGGCGCGCTGGGCACGCTCTTGGGTGTGGTGCCAACGAAGCAACGAAACCTCGCGGCGTATCGTTCTATGATTCTCACACAAGGCCTACTCGGACTTCTTGTCCCTCGAACGGCGCGCGCTCACGGTCGTGCGATCGCGCCCGTGGTTTCGTCCTTCTTTGGTATCGTCCTGGCAGCGGATGAAGGCAGGTTTGGGTCTGGACAAGATCGCACCTTTGGAATGAAGATCGCGCATGACCTTCCTCCCCGTCGTCGTACGGGCCGAGCACCGCGGTGAGTACAAGATCCACGTGCTCTTCAACGACGGCGTCCAGCGTACGATCGACTTCTCGCGCTGGATCCAGAGGCCGATCTTCGAGCCGCTGAAGGACGTCGAGTACTTCCGGCGTTTCGTGGTCGAGGCCGGGACCGTGTCGTGCCCGAACGGTGCCGACGTGGCCCCGGAAACCCCCTACGCGCGGGCGACCTCTACCGAAGCGGCGTGACGAGTCGCGCGGCGCTCCTCAGCCGCCCTGCGCTTCGGCCTCCGCGATCACCGACGCGACCAGCGCCGGGTCCTCCATCGGCATGAAGTGCGTCCGGTCGGAGCGGTGCACGTCGCGGGCGCGGCGGAGCTGCGACGCGAGGGCGGGCCACGTCGGCGAGTAGCGGAAGTCGGCGAGGTCGGCGGGCGTGCGCGGCTCCATCGCGCGGAGCAGCGTGACGGGCAGGTCGAGGGCGCAGACGTGCTCGTGGATTCCCGGGTTGCCGAACGCGCCGCTGTAGACGGCGCCTTCCATCTCCGGCGAGCAGGCGAGCTCGAAGCCGGGCGGATCGACGCTCGGTACGAGGCCCCACGTGCAGTAGTCGCGGAGCGCCGCCGCCGTGAAGCTCGCGAACGAGGGTCGTTCGCGCAGGCGCTCGATCATCTCGTCGATCGAGGTGAAGTGGCGGCGCCGCTTCACGGCGGGATGGGTGGCCGCGGCGACCCGGATCCAGGCGCCGTCTCCGGCCGCCCCGCGCGCGGCGTAGTGCTCGGGCGCCAGGATCGTCGGGTCGACGAGCACGAGGCGTCGAAAGCGGGCCGGCTCGAGCGCCGCGGCCTCGACCATCGCGTGCCCGCCCGCCGAGTGGCCGACCCCGACGACGTCGCGCAGGTCGAGTCGGCGCGCGATCTCCGCGACGTCATGGCCGAATTCGCGCCAGCGGATGGCGTCGACCTTGTCGCTCCGCCCGTGGCCGCGCTGGTCGATCGCGATCACCCGCCGTCGTCCGAGCCGGCGCCCGACCTGCCTCACGACCTGATCCCAGCAGCGCGCGTGGAAGCCCGTCGCGTGCACGAGCACCAAGGGATCGCCCGCGGCGCCGCGGCCCCACTCGAAATAGGTGAGGGAGACGCCGTTCACGGACACGGAGGCTTCGATCGGCGCGCGCATGGTCGGCGATACATGGGAGAGATCGAACGGTCATGCAAGCGGCGACGACAACCGTTGCGTGCGGCGATGCGTCCGCTCGGGCGTCGGATCAGCGCCGGCGGCGAGTGTGTTCCGCGTTCGGCGGCCGACGGCCGAGCGCGCGCCCGCGTCCTACGGCATCGCGTCGTAGACGCCGGACCAGAACTCGCACTCGGTCCGCCGGAATTGCTTGATGCGCTTGATGCCGTTCGCGATCTCGGGGGCGTCGAAGCGCAGCATCGGCCAGGGGCGCTCCTTGAAGCGCGGCCACGCCGCGCTCTTGGTGGCGCCCGGATTGCGGCCCTTGCGGGCGAAGCTCGTCCAGTACTCCTGCATGCGGCTGCCGAGCTGGGCATCGAAGAAGTTCGGAGCCGGGACGGAGTTGAAGACGTACGGGATCTCGGCGCCGTGGAACGCGCCGAGGTCGAGGATGTTCACGAACGGCAGCGGAATGACGCGCGCGAAGTTGTAGACGTAGGTGCGCGGATTCTTCGCCGCCGACACGCGCCGCGCGACGTCGATCGTCGGGCAGACGAGCGTGGCGTCGCCGACGACGCGGACGAACGCGTCCTGCGGCGTCGGGAAGCTCGTGACGGGGTAGACGGCCTCGACCTGCGGCGCGAGCGCGCCGTAGCGGGCGGTGAGGGCGGCGGTGTACTCGGCGGGGGTCGCGATCGGCGTGGAGCCGATGAAGAACAGGGTCCCTTCGTCCGAGTTGAACCCGAGCATGTACGGCACGTGGGAGAAGGCGCCGGTGTCGAAGAGCGTCCGCGGGTGCGCGGGAAGGAACGCGCCGTCGATCGAGATCGGCGTCCCGGCGAGCTCGACGTTCCCGAAGGCGTCGAGCAGCGCGGCGACCGGAGCGGCCCGCAGGCACGCCAGGACGTCGAGCGCGCCGTCGCATCCGACCGCCGCCGTGATGCCGTCGGCGCGGGTCGCGCTCTCGGCGGCCGTCGCGATGCCCGCCGTACAGCCGCCGCTCTCGCTGATCGCGCGGTGGAAGAGCCCGCGCGACGTCGGCGACGCGACGTGCGCGCACACGTTCCACGCGCCGGCCGACTCGCCGAAGATCGTCACGTTCGCGGGATCGCCGCCGAAGGCGAGGATGTTGTCGCGCACCCACTCGAGCGCGAGCCGTTGGTCGAGGAGCCCCTGGTTCCCCGTGTACGGGTACCCGGGATCCTCGCCTGCCAGCGCCGCGTGTCCGAAGAACCCGAACACGCCGAGTCGGTAGTTCATGCTCACGACGACGACGTTGCGGTCGCCGGCGAGATTGTGCGCGTCGTACAGGCGGTAGCTTTCGTAGGGTGGGAACGGGACGAAGTTGCCCGAGGCGCCCGCGACGTCGCCGCCGCCGTGGATCCACACCATGACCGGCAGCGGCTCGGCGGGCGCCGGATCCGGCGTCCAGACGTTCAGGTACAGACAGTCCTCGCTGTCGCTGCCGTCGCTCGTGAGCGAATCCAGCTGGGCGCAGGCGGGCGGATACGACGACGCGTCGAGCGCGCCGACCCAGGGCGCGTTCGGCACCGGCGGCCGCCACCGGAGCACGCCGACCGGGGGCGCCGCATAGGGAATCCCCAGGAACTCGCGCGCCGCGCCGTTGACGTGGCCCTGCACCGGGCCGTCGGCGAGCGTGATCGACGTGCCGGTCTGGATGCCCTGGGCGCGCGCGGCGACGGGCGCCGCGGCCGCGATGGCGATCGTCAGCACGGCGAGCCGCAGCATGCGAGGATACCGAACGAAGTTCATGGTGGGCTCTCCCTTTGTGACGCGAGGCGCGGCAACGTGTCGCGGGCGCATCGGATCGGCGAAGTCGTCACACCGTAGGCGAAGCGCCTCGGGATCGGCAAGCGAAATCTCGGGCGAAACGAGCGACCGTGCGCCGAAGTGTCTCAGTGCAATTCTCGCAAGGCGGAGTGATGCGGAAGCGGTGGCCGCAGGTGGGCGGGTCGAGGCGGGCCTCTACGGTCGCCGGGGTCCTGCCACCCGGCGCGTACGACCCGCCGGTGCTTCTCTGTCTTGTGCACGACGCGAGCTGCGGCTCCCCGAGGTCCGCCCCGACCCACCCGTCTGCCGCAGCAGACCTCATTCTTCGTGATTCTTCGTGCGGGCATCTTCGTGCCGCCGTCGGATGCGGCACGGCGAGTCGGCGCGCTGGTCGCTCGGGCCGTGCTGCGACGCTTCGGCGGTGGGTGGGTCCAGGATGGTGCCGGGGAGCGGCAGCTCGCGTTGTGCGCAGGCCAGGGCGGCACCGGCGAGCTGTACGCGCCGGGTGGCAGGACCCCGGCGACCGTAGGCACTATCCTGGACCCACCCACCGCCGACACCGAACGCAGGCGGCTTGCGACAGACCGAGGCTCTGCTGCATGATCGAACCGAGGCGCCACCCGTGCGCCGCCGACTTGCAACACGGGGCGCCGACCGGCAGCCTGGCCTGTCATGGCGCGTCCGGTGGAGGATGACGGCGGCAGGCCCCCGGTCGATGCGCTGCGCGGGGTGGTCGCGAAGCTGCGCGCGTTCCCGCCGATGGTGCGGCATCGCGGCCAGGAGTACGCCCGGAGCGGCCGCGTCGGACGACTGATCTTCGAGGACGATGCCGTACGCGCCAAGGTGCACGGCTCGCGGCTCTACGACGCGGCGTGGTCGTGGGGGCGCCTCGACGCGAGCCGGCCGGCGTGCTCGTGTCCGGTCGGACCCTACTGCAAGCACGCCTACGCGCTCGCGTGCTGCCTGCTCGCCGCGGCGCACGAGGAGCACGGCTTCGTCGATCCGCGCCTGGCGCAATTCCTGCCCGCCGGCCTCGTTCCGAAGGATGGCGCGGTCGTACCGATCGCGTCGGGAGGAGCCGGCGGCGAGCGGCGCCGCGAGGCCGCGGCGCGCACGTCGTCGTCGGCGCGCTCGGCGTCGGCGCCTTCGTCCACGCTCGAGCGCCTGCGCGCGGCGCCGCCGGGATGGCAGCGCGAGCACGCGCTCGAGCGGCTGCTCGCGGGCGGTCCGGCGCGCGGGCTCTCGGGCTACCTGCCGCCGTTTCCCGAGATCCTCGAAGAAGAGGATCCGGACCTCATGTGCTGGCGGCTCGCGCAGGAGATCCAGACGCGTGCCGAGGGTTGGCTGCCGCGCGAGCTCGGGCCCTACCGCGATCGTCCCGACCTGGCTGCGCGCCACGCCGAGCGGGCACGCGCCGAGCTGCTGGAAGAGCTCGCGTCGTGGGCGCGGCGGCGCGCCGCCGTCACGCCGCGCAGCTTGCGGCTCCTGTTCGGCCTCGTCGACCGCCCCGGCGTCGGCCCGACGGTTACCGTCGAGGCGCGCGTCACGAGCACGCAGATGAACGACGAGCCGCGCTCGCTGATGCAGCTCGTCCAGCTCCGGACGCAGGTGCATCGGACGCCGGGCGTGCTGCCGGCCGACCAGGCCGCGGCGCTCGACTGGCTCTGCGACCACAACGTCGGGGGCCGGCACGACTACTACGCCGGGCAGACCGGCATCGCGCCGGCGTTGCTGGCGCGCCTCCTCGAGCGGGTGACGAGCCTGCCCTTCGTCGCCTGGCGCGACGACATCGAGCCCGGGCTCGCGGCGGCGGCCGGCGTGCGCGCCGGCGACCCCGTCCGGCTCGGCGGCGACCTCGTACGCTATCTGCCGGCCTCGGTCACGCGCGAGGGCGAGGTGTGGGTCGATCTCCGCTTCGTCTGGCCCGACGGGCGCGAGCACCGCCGCGAGGACGCCGTCTATCTGCGCGATCCCGGCGGCTGGTCGCCGTCGGGCCGTGTGAGCCTCGTGCTCGCCGACGGCGCCTTCTGGGTCGTCGGCGAGGAGCCGCCCGAGTCGGTCGTCGAGCTCTTCGCGGCCTCGGGCGGTCTGCCGCTTCCCGAGGAGTCGCGCGCCGAGACGCTCGGGCTCCTCGCGACGAGCTTCCCGCACCTCGAAGCGTCGCTCGTCGCGCACACGCGGACGCACGCGGTCACGCCGATCGTCGCGCTCGATCTCCGCGCCGACGACTGGATCCAGCTCCGCGTGTTCGCGCGCGCCGCTGCCGCCGACGCGGCGGACGTCGCGTTCGAGTACCTTCCCGAGGGGCGCTGGGCGCGCTGCCCGCGGAGCGCGCTGCCGGGCGGCGTCGGGATCGACGGCCTCGCGGCGTTCCAGCCCGATGCCGCGCCGCCGGGCGCCGCCGCGGCGGACCACGCGGCCGATGCGCCGAGCGACGGCCCGCCGGCGCCGATCGAGGTCTGGCTCGACGTCCCGCGCGGCGAGGACGTCGCGCCGCTCGTGGCCTGGCTCGAGGAGACCGGCGCGGCCGCGGGCGCGCGCCGCGGCCCCGGAGGCGTCGCGCCCCCCGACGACGCGCGCGAGCGCGGCTGGTGGATCTTCTGCGGCCGGCGCCGGATGGAGCGCTTCGCCGACGTGTGGGAGATGCGGCCGCCGGGCGTCGATTGGTACGGTTCCGAGCGCGCGCGGCGCCTCCTCGCCGGGGCCCAGCGCGTCGCGCCGCGCGTCCGCATCGAGGCGAGCGGCGTCGACTGGTTCAAGGTATCGGCGGCGTGGGAAGCGGAGGGTCGCGAGCTTTCCGACGCCGACCTGGCGAAGCTCCGCGCCGCGATGACCCGTTTCGTGAAGCTCGACTCGGGCTGGGTGCGCCGCGACGTGACCGCGAGCTTCGACGAGATGAGCACGCTGCTTGCCGACCTCGGTCTCGAGCTCGGCGACGAGCCGCAGCAGGTGACGGTGTGGCAGCTCGCGGGCGCCGATCCCGAGTCGCTTGCGAGCCTCGAGCGGCTCGGCACCGACGCCGAGACGCTCGCTGCGGCGCGGACGTTGCGGGAGCGAGTGGCGGGCTTCACCGGCCTGCCGACCGTCACGCCGCCGTCCGAGTTCACAGGCGAGCTCCGTCCGTACCAGCAGGCCGGATTCGACTTCCTCGCGCACGCGTCGTCCCTCGGCGTCGGCGCGATCCTCGCCGACGACATGGGGCTCGGGAAGACCGTGCAGGCGCTCGCGTGGCTCACGCATCTCCGGCGCCTGGACCCGCTCGGCGGGCCGAGCCTGGTCGCCTGCCCGGCGTCGGTCGTCCACAACTGGGCGCGCGAGGCCGAGCGTTTCGCGCCGTCGCTGCGCGTGCTGCTGCTGACGAGCGGCGAGGGCCGACACGCCGCGTGGAACGCGATCGCCGACCACGACCTCGTCGTCACGAACTACGCGCTCCTGCGGCGCGACGCGGAGCGCTGGCGCGCGATCGATCTCCGCGCGGTGATCCTCGACGAGGCGCAGAACATCAAGAATCCGAGCGCCGCGGTGACGCGCGCCGCGACCGCGCTCCGCGCCCGCCATCGCCTCGCGCTCACCGGCACGCCGCTCGAGAACCGCGCGCTCGACCTCTGGAGCATCGCGTCCTTCGTGAATCCGGGCTACCTCGGGAACCGCACCGCGTTCGGCGAACGCTACGACGGTCCCGAGGCGCCGCCGTACGCGCGCACGCTCCTCTCCGCGAAGCTCCGTCCGATGTTGCTGCGACGCACCAAGCGCGCGGTCGCGCCGGATCTGCCGCCGCGCATCGAGGAGCGGCGCGACTGCGAGCTCACCAAGGGGCAGCGCCATCTCTATCTCGCCGAGCTCCGCCGCAGCCGCGCGCTCGTCGAGGCGCTCGCGGCGGCGCCGGGCGGCGTCGAGCGCAACAAGATCACCGTGCTCGCCGCGCTCACGCGGCTCCGGCAGATCTGCTGCCATCCGGCGCTCGCGGGCGGCGACCCCGGCCTCGGGTCGGGAAAGGTCGAGGCGCTCGTCGAGCTCCTGGAGCCGCTCCTCGCCGAGGGGCACAAGGTCCTCGTGTTCTCGCAGTTCGTGAGCCTGCTGAAGCTCCTCCAGCCGGCGCTCGCGGCGCGGGGCGTGAAGCAGCACTTCCTGAGCGGCCAGACCCAGAGGCGCGAGCAGGTGGTCGCCGCCTTCCAGAACGATCCGGAGCCGTGCGTCTTCCTGGTGTCGCTGAAGGCGGGCGGTACGGGGCTGAACCTCACCGCCGCGAGCTACGTCGTGCTCTTCGACCCGTGGTGGAATCCCGCGGTCGAGGCGCAGGCGATCGACCGCTCGCACCGGATCGGCCAGGATCAGACCGTGATCGCCTACCGCCTGCTCGTCCGCGGCACGATCGAGGAGAAGATCTGGGAGCTCCAGCAGCGCAAGGCCGCCCTCTCGCGCGAGCTCCTCGGCGAGGACGGCTTCGCGCGCGCGCTCGACCGCGACGCCCTCCAGTTCCTGTTGGAGGAGTGACCCGAGAATCGCGGAAACCAATTGACGGCGCACGGGGCCCTTTGGCAGGGTGCGGGAGGATCGCGGCGCCGTGTCGGATGCGATCCCCCACCTCAGTCGAACAGGAGATCCCGATGCGCCGTCTGCTCCATGCCGTGCTCGCCCTCTGCGCCGTTTCCGTCGTGGGAGCGGGGATCGCCGCCGCGGGCCCGTCGCCCGCGCGCAAGTGCCAGGCGGCCAAGCTGAAGGCGGCCGGGAAGGCGTGCGAGTGCCGCCACGCCGTCGCCGCGAAGGCGCTCGCGAGCGGCGCCACGCCGGACTTCACGAAGTGCGCCGGCAAGCTCGCCGACGCCTTCGCCAAGGCGGAGGCCAAGGGCTCGTGTCCAGCGACCGGCGAGGACGCGACGGTCGACGGCCGCCTCGTCGATCTCGTGACCGATCTCTCGACGTCGTTGCAAGCGAGCGGCGCGACGGGCGACGCCGCGGCGTGCGTCGCCGCGAAGCTCAAGGCGGCGGGCAAGGAGTGCGCCTGCCTCCAGAAGGTCCAAGCGACGGCGACGCTGAAGGGGATGACGCCGGACTTCTCGACGTGCGACGCGAAGCTCGCCGCGGCGTACGGCAAGGCGGAGACCAAGGGCGCAGGGGCCTGTCCCACCAGCGGCGACGGCGGCACCGTCGGGGACGACGTGCGCGCGTCGTGCGCGGAGGTCGAGGCCGACGTCGCCGACCGCGACACGTCCACGTACTCGCAGCCCGGTCCGTACGGCGTCGGCGTGCGTACGGTCACGCTGATCGACACGTTGCGTGCAACTCCGCCGAACGGGTCGTACGCGGGCGCGCCCGAGCGGACCCTCGTCACCGAGATCTGGTACCCGGCCGCGCCGAACGGCGTGAACGAGGCCTCGAACGTCGCGATTGCGCCGAACGGCGGCGCCTTCCCGTTGATCGTCCGCGCCCACGGCTTCTCCGGCTTGCGGCGCGATTCCACCTACATCGTGCGCCAGCTCGCGAGCTGGGGCTACGTCGTCGTGGCGCCCGACTTCCCGCTCTCGAACCTGAGCGCCCCCGGCGGTCCGACCCTCGCCGACATCGGCAACCAGGCGGGCGACGTGTCGTTCCTCATCGACCACTTCCTCGCCGAGAACGCCAACGGCACGAGCTTCCTCTTCGAGCGCATCGACGCGTCCCGCATCGGCGCGATCGGTCACTCGCTCGGCGGCGCGACCGTGCTCCTCGCAACGTACCACGCGACGCTCCGGGATCCGCGCATCGACGCCGCGGTCGCCCTCTCGCCGCTCGGCTGCATGTTCCTCGACGGCTTCTTCGACGCTTCCACCGCGCCGCTCCTCATCGAAGGCGGCACGGTCGACATGATCACGCGGTACGCGAGCAATCACCTCCAGCCGTATGGCTTCGTGAACGCGCCGAAGTACCTCATGACCTTCGACGGCGGCACGCACCTCGGCTTTTCGGATCGCCTCCTCTTCAACCAGAACGAGAACGGCGACGACGCGGTCGGCTGCAGCATCTTCGTGGGGCCGGGCGACCCGCGGCCGGTCACCTTCGAGGCCAATCTGCCGCCGGACTTCCTCGGCGGCCCGGCCCTCGGCATCGACCCGAGCGGCTCGCTCTGCGAGCCCATCTGCCCGCTCCCGCCGCCGAGCTTCATGCTGCACGGCCGTCAGAACGCGCTCGCGAAGGCGGGGTCGGTGGCGTTCTTCGAGGCGAAGCTCCGCGGCAGCGTGTCGGGCGGGCGGATGATCACGGGCCGGATCGACGCGGACAACGCCGACCTCTCGCTCGCCTACGAGGAGTAGCACCGCGGCGATCGTGCACGGAGCGTCGGCGCCCCGCGCATTGACACCCAATGAAGGCCGTCGGTATGGTCCCCGCGCTCCGAGGGGGGATCGACACGCACCACGGGCGCCGCTCCAGGCGTCGCTCCCGCATCACGGGCTCGAAAGGGGTCGTCCGATGTCCAAGGTCACGCCGCTTCGCTTCACCGCCGCACTGACGCTCGCCTGCGGTCTCGCGCTCGGCTCCCCTCCCGTCGGCCGTGCGGAGGTGCAGCCGGGCGACATGATCACCAAGGAGAACCAGGACAAGATCAAAGGGCTCGTCGCCGACGGCGTGCAGTGGTGCGTGAACCGCGGGATGGAGATGAAGATCGTCCCGACCAAGAAGATCCCGCTGCCGAAGCTCTATCAGGAGGCCACCGAGAAGTACGCCTCCCAGGTGAAGCTCAAGGAGGACCAGACGCTCGAGGGGTACGTCGCGGGCCGGCCGTTCCCTCAGGTCGACATGGCCGATCCGAAGGCGGCGACGAAGCTCATGTACAACTTCGAGCGCACCCACTACTTCACCGACGACCTTGCGCTCCATCTCTTCGACGCCGACACCGGCCAGCTGCAGGTCGATCAGGGCGGCAACCAACGCTACACCGTCGAGCGCCACTTCGTGCTCGATTGGCTCCGCGCCCTCCAGTTCACCGGCCGCCTCCACATCGACCCGAAGCCGGAGATCGAACCGAACAAGGACGGTGCGTTTCGCAAGGCCGGTCTCTATCCCGTGGTCGAGCCGTTCGACCTGAAGGGCATCGGTGGCCTCAACTACCGCTACCTCGACCCGCTCCGGCAGGACGACCTCTGGCTCTACCTGCCGAGCCTGCGCCGCGTGCGTCGCCTCTCGAGCGCGCAGCGCTCCGAGGCGCTCTTCGGGCAGGACATCGACGTCGACAGCTACGGCGGCTACGCGGGGCAGATCCCGTGGTTCACGTGGAAGCTCCTCACCAAGAAGCCGATGCTCGCGTCGCTCCACGGCGAGAACATGCCGCCGGTGCCGTGCAAGACCGACGGCGGTATGACCTTCTGCGAGGCCTGGGAGATGCGGCCGGAAGTGCTCGTCGTCGAGGGCACGCCGAAGGCCGACGCGTACGCGTATTCGAAGCGCGTCATCTACCTCGACCACGAGAGCTTCTTCATCGTCTACACCGACCTCTACGATCGTGGCGGCGAGCTCTGGAAGACGGTCATGCAGAGCATCCGCACGTCGAACAGGCCGAATCCGAAGGTCAATTTCGAGTATCCCGAGGAACGCATGTTCATCTACGCGTTCACGGTGGTCGACATGCAGCTCGAGCACGGCACGCGCGTCGCGATCCCGGGCATGGCGTTCCAGGACGAGCCCGGCTGGTACGTCGACGTCGGTCCGAAGTACGGCGGCGAGGAGGAGTGGTTCACGATCGCCGCGCTCATCAGCGCGGGGCATTGAGCGGGCGGCGATTCACGGCCCCCGATTCGCCGACGGTGCCGGCATGCCTCCGCGCCTCACGCACATAGCGCTCCGGGCGG
Source organism: Deltaproteobacteria bacterium (assembly GCA_020848745.1). NCBI lineage: Bacteria > Pseudomonadati > Myxococcota > Myxococcia > Deltaproteobacteria bacterium. Next base: position 243,494 of record JADLHM010000098.1, read on the forward strand.
CCGACCTCGACCTCTCGATCGACTTCTACGCGCGCTATGCCGGTCTCGTCGTCGCCCACGAGCGCGACGAGAAGGGAACGCGCGTGGTCTGGCTCGCCGAGCGCGCGGAGGATCCCGCCTTCGTCTTCGTGCTGATCCCGATGGCGCACTCCGAAGGCGAGCGCTCCGGCGTGCACCACTTCGGGTTCTCGGTCGCGCGCCGCGACGACGTCGACGCGCTCGCCGCGCGGGCGCGCGCCGAGGGCATCCTGCGCGAGGGACCGCGCGACGCCGGGCCGGTGGTCGGCTACTTCTGCATCGTCGAGGATCCGGACCGGAACTGGGTCGAGTTCTCCTTCGGCCAGCCGATCAATCCGCGCGCGCTCGCGTAGCCGCGACGCGGCGCGTGCGTACCCTTCGCGTTCGGCCGTCAGGCCGCGGCGAGCCGGCCGCCGTCGATCCGGAACACGAGATCGGCCGCCGCCTCCACGAGCGCGGCGTCGTGCGTGACGACCACCTGGGTCATCCCGTCGGCGCGGACCCGCGCGAGCACCTCTACGAGCTCGCTCCGCCGCGCCGGGTCGAGCGCACTCGTCGGCTCGTCGTAGAGGAGGCAGGCGGGCGCCATGGCGAGCGCGCGCGCGATCGCGACCCGTTGGCATTGCCCGCCGGAGAGCCGGGCCGGGTGCTCGTCCACCTTGGCGGCGAGGCCGAGGCGGTCGAGGATCTCGCGGGCCCCCGCCTCGGCGGCGCTGCGCGCCGCGCCGCGGACGCGCCGCGGCGCGAGCACGCAATTCTCGAGCACGGTGAGGTGGGGGAAGAGCTCGAAGCTCTGGAAGACGAGGCCGATGTGGCCGCGGAGGGTCGCGGCGGCACTGCGTCCCGCGACGACGACGCGATCGCCGACGGCGATCGTGCCGCGCTCGGCGCGGTCGAGTCCGGCGAGACAGCGGAGCAAGGTCGTCTTCCCCGCTCCGCTCTCGCCGACGATCGCCGCGATCGCGCCCGCCGGCACCGCGAACGACACGTCGCGGAGCGTCGGCGCGGCGGCGCCGCGATGGCGATGGGCGAGGCCTTCGACGCGGAGCGCGGCGCCGTTCACGCGGCGCTCCGCAGGTGCCGCCCGAGCCGCGCCTCGGCGCGGCGGGCGAGCCACGCGAACGGCAGGCCGATCGCGAGGTACCAGGCCGCCACCAGGAGGCCGAGGCCGAGGTGGTCGCGCATCGCGTTCGCGAGGTTCAAGTAGGTCTTGGTGAGCTCGGTGAGCGTCACGAGCGAGACGAGCGAGCTGTCCTTGAGGAGCGCGATGAAGTCGTTGGTGGCGGGCGGGATCGCGACCCGCACCGCTTGCGGTCCGATCACGAAGCGCAGCGCCTGCATCGTCGACAGGCCGAGCGACCACGAGGCTTCGAGCTGTCCCGCCGGCACGCTCTCGAGCCCGGCGCGGTAGTTCTCGGCCTCGGCGGCGGCGTAGTTGAGGCCGAGGGCGACGGCGCCCGCGACGAACGGGTCGAGCGTGACGCCGAGCTCGGGCAGCCCGAAGTACAGCATGATGAGCTGCACGAGAAGCGGCGTCCCGCGCACGAACTCGATGTAGCCGATCGCGAGCGCGCGGAGCGGCAGCGGCCCGTACTTCCGGCAGAGCGCGAGCCCGATGCCGAGCGGCACGGCGAGCGCCATCGCCGTGAAGGACAACGCCAGCGTGAGCGCGGCGCCGCGCGCGAAGAGCGCGAGCGTGCGCGGGTAGCGATCGCGCAGGCGCTCGAGGAGGGGCGGGGGCTTCCCGACCGCCGTGCGCCACGCTTCGAGCGCCTCGGCGACGCCGCGCCCGCCGCCGGCGGGCGCGCCGAGGAGCGCGGCGGTCGCGTCGTTCCAGAGGCCCCACCGCTCGTAGATGGCGCGCAGCCGGCCGTCGGCGGCGAGGCGCGCGAGCGCGTCGTCGAGCGCGGCGCGCAAGGGCTCCTCGCCGAGCGGCACCGCGACCGCGTAGCGCACCTCGCCGAAGTCGCCCGGCACCGCTTCGAGCGCGGGCTCGATCTCGCCGTAGTAGAGGCTGATCGGGGCGTCGAGCAGCACCGCGTCGGTGCGGCCGAGGACGAGGTCGGCGTAGATCTCGTTCTGGCCGCCGTCGTACGTGCGCACCTCGGCGCCCGCGCGCCGCAGGATGCGCTCGGCGAGCGAGCCGGGCAGCGTGCCGACGAGGCGCCCGCGGAGCGCGGCCGGCGTGCGCGGCGCGGCGGCGTCGCCGCGGCGGACCGTGAGACGCTCGGGCGCGACGTAGTAGGGGCGGGTGAGGAGCGCGACCCGGAGCTTCTCGTCGGCGACCTCGATGCCGTTCAGCGCGGCGTCGAAGTCGCCGCGTCCGAGGAGATCGAGCAGCATGTCCCACTGTCCCTGTACCGGCCGCGCGCGGACGCCGAGCTCGGCCGCGAGCGCGGTCGCGAGGTCGACCTCGAACCCGATCAGGTGGTTCGGGTCCATCGGATCCTGGAACACGTAGGGCGCGCCGCCTTGCGCGTCGGCGCCCCAGCGCAGCTCGCCGGCGGAGCGGATGCGGCCGAGGGCGCCGGCGGGCTCGTCGTCCTCCTCGGCGCAGGCGACGCGGGCGGCGGCGACGGGAAGGCACGCCGTCACGACGAGCGCCGCGACGACGACGCGCCATGCCGATCGCCGGGGGCACGCGCCGCGCATCACGCCGAGCGCTCTAGCAAGGTTGCTGAAAAAGGGCGATCTGCTTCGTTGCGCGGTCGCTCCCTCGCGCCTTGAGCGTGCGACCCGTCGCGGCGTCTTGTCAGCCGCGGGCCGCGTCGCTACACGATGCCGCCATGCAGACCCGTGCCGCCGTCGCCCACGCTGCCGGAAAGCCGCTCTCCATCGAAACCGTCGAGCTCGCCGATCCGCGCGCCGGCGAGGTCCTGGTCGAGATCAAGGCGACCGGCGTCTGCCACACCGACGCCTACACGCTCTCGGGGGCCGATCCCGAAGGGCTCTTCCCGGCGATCCTCGGACACGAGGGCGCGGGCGTGGTCGTCGCGGTCGGCGCCGGCGTCACGACGCTCGCCGAGGGCGACCACGTGATCCCGCTCTACACGCCGGAGTGCCGGCAGTGCGAGTACTGTCTCAGCCGCAAGACCAACCTCTGCCAGGCGATCCGCGCCACCCAGGGGCAGGGGCTCATGCCCGACGGAACGAGCCGCTTCTCGCAAGGCTCGACGATGATCCGCCACTACATGGGCACGTCGACCTTCGCGAACCACACGGTCGTCCCCGAGATCGCGCTCGCGAAGATCCGCTCCGACGCGCCCTTCGACAAGGTCTGCTACGTCGGCTGCGGCGTCACGACCGGGATCGGTGCGGTCATCAACACCGCCGGGGTGGAGCCGGGCGCGCGCGTCGTCGTGTTCGGGCTCGGCGGCATCGGGCTCAACGTGGTCCAGGGCGCGCGCATGGCGGGGGCCGAGCAGATCGTCGGCGTGGACACGAACCCGGGTCGGCGCGCGCTCGCCGAGCGGTTCGGCATGACGCACTTCGTGAACCCGCAGGAGGTCCGCGGCGACCTCGTGCCGCACCTCGTCGATCTCACGAAAGGCGGCGCGGACTACTCCTTCGAGTGCATCGGCAACGTGCACGTCATGCGCCAGGCGCTCGAGTGCTGCCACAAGGGCTGGGGCGTGAGCGTCATCATCGGCGTCGCCGGCGCGGGACAGGAGATCTCGACCCGGCCGTTCCAGCTCGTGACGGGGCGCGTGTGGAAGGGCACCGCTTTCGGGGGCGCGCGCGGCCGGACCGACGTGCCGCGCATCGTCGACTGGTACATGGACGGCAAGATCGACATCGACTCGCTGATCACCCACGTGATGCCGCTCGAGAAGATCAACGACGCTTTCGACTTGATGCACGCGGGCGAGTCGATCCGCAGCGTCGTGACGTTCTAGGAGCGGCGGGTCGGCACGCTTGCATCGGCCGTCCGGTCGTGGCGGTAAGTTGATTCGGAAAATGGCGACGCTTCGTTTCTATTTCGACTACATCTCCACCAACGCCTACCTTGCCTGGCTCCAGATGCCGACGATCGCCCGGCGGTACGGCTGGGTGCTGGAGCCCGTGCCGGTGTTGTTCGCGGGCCTGCTCGAGGCGCACGGGACGAGCGGGCCGGCCGAGACGCCGGCGAAGGCGCTCTGGATGTGGAAGAACAACCTCCGGAAGGCGGCGCTCTCGGGCGTGCCGCTGAACCCGCCGGCGTTCCACCCGTTCAACCCGCTGCTCGCGCTCCGGGTGACGACGCTCGCGCGCGACCTCGACGAATGCGACGAGCTCATCACGCGGCTCATGGAAGCCGTGTGGGTGCGGGGCGAGCACGTGAGCGAACCGGAGGTGATCGAGCGCGCGTGTCGCGACGTCGGGCTCGACGGCGGGGCGCTCGTCGCCGCGGCGGGCGCCGCGAAGGCGAAAGCCGCTCTCCGCCGCCAGACCGACGACGCGATCGCGCGCGGCGTCTTCGGCGTGCCGACCATGGAGGCGAGCGGGGAGATCTTCTGGGGCTACGACGATCTGCCCTACCTCGAGCTCTTCATGGCGGGCGACGACCCGCTGGCGCGCACCTCGTTCGGCAAGAGCGATACGCCGGCGCCGCGCGCGTCGGCGATGCGGCGGCAGCACCGCGAGCGCATCGAGCGCGGCACGTGACGACGTGAAGCAGATCGTTCTGATCAAGCAGGTCCCGGCCGTCGCGGAGCTCGCCTTCGACCCGCAGACGCGCACGCTGAAGCGCGAGGGCGTGCGTCTGGAAGTGAGCTCGTTCGACGTTCGGGCACTGCTCCGCGCGGTCGAGCTCCGCGCCGAGCACGGCGGCGAGGTGGTCGTGCTCACCATGGGGCCTCCGGCGGCGCGCGAAGCGCTCGTATACTGCCTTGCGCTCGGCGCCGATCGCGGCATCCATCTCTGCGACCGTGCGTTCGCCGGCGCCGATACGCTCGCGACGGCGCGCGCGCTCGCGGCGGCAGTGGCGCGCGAGCGCCCCGACCTCGTGCTGTGCGGGCGTGCGAGCGTCGATGCCGAGACCGCGCAGGTCGGGCCCGAGGTCGCCGAGCTGCTCGACGTGCCGCAAGTGTGCAGCGCCCGGACGCTCGTCGTCGATGCCGCCGCGCGCACCTTCACCGCGGAGCGCGAGACCGACGACGGTGCGGAGACCGTGACGGGCGCGCTCCCGGCGCTCGTCACGGCGGGCGAGGATCTGGCGCCGGAGCGCTTTCCGCGCCGGGGGGACAAGGAAGCGGCGAAGGTGAAGCCGATCGTCGAGCTGACGGCGGCCGCTCTCGGCCTCGACGCGACGACGATCGGCGCCGCCGGCTCGCCGACCTGGGTCGAAGGGCTCGAGGCGATCGACGTCGCGCGCCCGGGTCGCGTCCTCGAGGGCGGCGTCGATGCGGCGATTGCCACACTGGTTGCCGAGCTCGAGGCGCGCGGGATCTTCGCCCCGGCCGGCATCGGCGACCCGGGCGACGCGGCGCCTGCGGCGTCCGCTCCGACGGCGGAACGCGCGGGGGCGGTGGCGCGTGATCGCGACGTGTGGGTCGTGGCCGAGCTCTTCGATGGCGCCGTCCGTCGCGTGACGCTCGAGCTCCTCGCGAGGGCTCGCCGCCTCGCCGCCGCGCGCGGCGGCCGCGTCGCGGCGGTGCTGCTCGGGCACGACGTCGGCCGCCACGTCGCGCTCCTCGCGGGCCACGGAGCCGATCGCGTGCTCGTCGCCGACGATCCACGCCTTGCGACCTACGCCACCGAGCCCTACGCGGCGCTGCTCGCGCGGGCGATCGGCGCCGAGCGTCCGGGCGCGGTATTGGTGCCGTCGACCTACGTCGGCCGCGATCTCGCGCCGCGCGTCGCGGGGCGCCTCGGGCTCGGACTCACCGGCGATTGCGTCGACCTCTCGATCGACGACGAGGGCCGTCTGGTGCAGTGGAAGCCGGCGTTCGGCGGCAACGTCGTCGCGCCGATCCTCTCGCGCACGCGCCCCGAGATGGCGACGGTCCGTCCGGGCGTGCTGCCGGCGGCGTCGGCGCGCGCGGGCGCGACGGCGCGAGCCGACGCGCTGTCGCTCGTCGATCTCCCGGCGAGCCGGCTCCGTGTCGTCGACCGCCGGCGCGATCCGTCGGCGGCGCGTGCCGCCGCGCTCGACGAGGCGGAGATCGCGGTTGGCGTCGGGCTCGGCATCGGCGGTCCCGAGGCGCTCCCGGTGATCGAAGCGCTCGCGGCGGCGCTCGGCGGCGCGCCGCCCGCGGCCACCCGCGACGTCGTCGACAAGGGATGGCTGCCGCGCCAGCGCCAGGTCGGCCTCACGGGCCGCGCCATCGCGCCGCGCTGCTACTTCGCGATCGGTATCCGCGGCGCCGCCGAGCACATGGTCGGCGTGCGCCGCTCCGGGACGATCGTCGCCGTCGACAAGAACCCGCAGGCGCCGATCTTCGCGCAGGCGGATCTCGGAATCGTCGGCGATTGGGCCGAGGTCGTGCCGCGCCTCACGCACGCGCTTGCGGCCCGACGCAAGAGCTCCGAATAGCCATCGCCACCGCATGACGCCGTGCTAGGGTGGCGACATGGCGGAACCCAAGCGGCGGGCGACGTACGAGGACCTCATGCAGGTCCCCGAATGGAAGGTCGCGGAGATCATCGAGGGCGAGCTGATCGTGAGCCCGCGCCCGGCGACACCGCACGCGTACACCGGAACGGTCATGATCGCCGATCTCGGGGGGCCGTTCGGTGGTCCGCCCGGTGCTCCGGGGCGACCCGGCGGGTGGTGGGTCTTGTACGAGCCGGAATTGCACTTCGGGGAGGACGTTCTCGTCCCGGACGTCGCTGCGTGGCGGCGGGAACGATTTCCACAGCTACCCAATGCCGCGTTCATCTCCCAGGCGCCCGACTGGGTGTGCGAGGTCATCTCTCCCTCGACCGGCACGATCGACCGCGGCCGCAAGATGCGCATCTACGCGCGCGAAGGCGTCGGGCACCTCTGGTTCGTCGAGCCGCTCGCGCGCACGCTCGAGGTCTATCGCCTCGACGACGAGGGGCACTGGGTCGTCGTCGAGAACTTCGGTGGCGACGACGTCGTGCGCGCGGCGCCCTTCGACGCCATCGCGCTCGACCTCGCGCGCTGGTGGCTGCCGGGGACCGAGCCCACGCGCTGACGGCCCCGCGAGGCGCAGCAGCTCGTTACGCTGATCTTCGAGGACTGCTCCGGTCTCCGCCGCGATCGTGCGGTGTCCGACGGTCCGCGATGCTCTTCACGGTGTTTCGGTTTCCGTCGGTGTCGGTGACGCTTCGGGCGTCGGGGTTTCGTCCGGGCTTTCGGTCGGCGTCGGGCTGACCGTCTCGACTGCGGTTTCGGTCACGGTCGGCGTTGCGGTCGGAGTGACCGGCGGCGTGGCAGTGCGCGTCGCCGACGGGGTCACGGTACGCGTCGGTGATGGCGTCGCGGTGCGGGTCGGGGTCACGGTGCGCGTTCGCGTCGGGGTCACGGTGCGGGTCGGTGTCGGCGTGGCGGTGCGGGTCGGCGTGAGCGTCCGGGTAGGCGTCAGGGTCGGCGTGGGCGTGGCACTTTCCGTCGGGGTGGCCGTGAGCGTCGGCGTCGCGGTGCGCGTCGGGGTCGCGGTCCGCGTCGGTGTCACGGTGCGCGTCCGGGTCGGCGTCACGGTCCGCGTTGCCGTCAGCGTCGGGGTAGCAGTGCGGGTCGGCGTGGGGGTGCGGGTTCTGGTCGGCGTGCCGGTGCGAGTGGGCGTCCCGGTCGCGGTCGGTGTTGGCGTGTCGGTCGGCGTTGGCGTTGGGGTCGCGGTCGGCGTGTCGGTGGCGGTGGGCGTCGGTGTCGGCGTTGGGGTCGGCGTGGGCGTGGGGGTGTCGGTCGCGGTCGCGGTCGGCGTGTCGGTTGGCGTTGGCGTTGGGGTCGCGGTCGGTGTGTCGGTGGCGGTGGGCGTCGGTGTCGGCGTTGGAGTTGGCGTGTCGGTCGCGGTCGGCGTCGCCGACGTGATCGGGGTCGTCGGGTACGCCGGCGTCGGACAGGGGAGGCCGCTCGCGTCGGCCTCGATCGTGGCCAGCAGCGAGGGGCTTTGCGGAACGGCCGCTCGCAGAATGGCGAGACTCGCGCAGGTGTGGCTGCGGACGAGACATTCCGTGTACCCGGACAGCGATTCGACCGCGGTGTCGAATGCGAGGCACTGCGGTGCGACGGTCGACAGGTGGGCGCCGCTCGGAGCGAGCAGCGTGGCGAACGGGACGGCACCGCATCTGCGCTCGATGTTTCGCCGGAAGCGGACCGTCGCATCGGCGAGGTCGGCTCGCCATATGGCGCACCGCCGCGCGCCGCGCTCGAGACACCCGGAACCGCCAGCTTCCCGACGGCAGGCCAGCGCCGCTTCGAGGCAACGCCGATCTCCGGCCAGTCGGCGCCCGAGGAGGCCGGCGCCTTCGACTCCGACGGCATCGATACACTTCGTGAGCTCGGGAACGGCGGGATCGAACGTGCCGTCGCCGCCGTAGTCCGCAAGGCAGGCGGCGTCTCCGAGGTCGACGCCGTTCAGACGCAGCAGCTCGCCGGCGCGCGCGTGCTCGAGGACGAGCACGCGGTCGCTCTCGCACGCATGGCGCCGCGCGATGCATGCCGCGATCGCGCCGTGATCGTCGAGCGTGAGGCCGAAGTCGGCCCAGCAGCCGTCGGCCGCCTGTTGGTGCCCGAGCCCGCTGGCGTCGAGCATCTCGGTGAGGGAAACCGTCGTCGCGTTGCAGCGCCGAAGGATCCTGCGGGCGAATCGCCGCGTGTCCTCGGCGAGCGCGGCGCGCGTCGCGACGCACGTGGTTTGTGCGTGATTGCGGCACGCGTCGCCGCCGGGATGGATACGAGCGCACCATGCGACGGCGCGAAGGCATCGGCCGAGCCGCGTCAACCGCGTCGTGACCGCGCGTGCGCCCGCTCGGGTGATGGCGCGCGCGCAGAGGTCGAGCCGTGCGAGCGCTTCGGCGCGGACCGGTCGCACGACCGCGCCACTCGCGGCGAACGAGATCAGGAGCGCCAGCGCGATCGTCACACCGCGGCGCGGGGTGAGAAGGGGGACGCGGGGGGACAGCATGGAAACGAGGGAAGGGAGCATCTCCCGTGCCGAGCGCGACCGCGCCGTCCCGCGCGGCGCGCGGTCCGGGCACCAGGGGCAGAAGGGCCCCGGTGACGGAAACTCCCGCAGCGGTGGTCAAAAGTCTGACAACGGGGGGTCGGCTCGCGCCGCGCCTTGACTCGTGGTTCCTTCTGACCGACGCTTCACGCCCGCCATGGGCTCGTACCTCCACGACGTGGCGCGCCGCCTGATCGCGTTCGACACGGTGAGCGCCGGGAGCAACGCGGGCGCCGCGGCGGTGCTCGCCGACGAGCTCGCCCGTCACGGGTTTCGCGTCGCCTGTCAGGAGTACGAGAGCGAGGGCGTGACGAAGGTGAACGTCGTCGCGACGGCCGGACCGCCGGTCGCCGGCGGCCTCATCGTGTCGGGTCACGTCGACGTCGTGCCCTTCGCGAACCAGGCGGGCTGGACGCGCGACCCGCTGGCCTTCACCGTCGACGATGCGCGCGCGTACGGCCGGGGCACGAGCGACATGAAGGGGTTCCTCGCCCAGTGCGTCGCCGCGGCCGCGGTGATCGACCGCGCGCGGCTCGCGCGGCCGCTCGCCTTCGTCTTCACCGCCGACGAGGAGATCGGCTGCGGTGGCGCCCGCCGCCTCGTCCCCGCGCTTCCCGCACTCCTCGCCGGCGTGCCGCTTCCGACCCTCGCGTGGATCGGCGAGCCGACGGCGTGGCGCGTGTACCACACCCACAAGGGCATCGTCGTCTTCACGATCACGGCGCACGGCGTGGCCGGGCACAGCAGCCTTCCGGAGCGCGGTCAGAACGCGATCGCCGTCATGGCGCGGGCGATCGCGGTGATCGGCGCGTACCAGGCCGAGCTGCGCGCGGCGGCTCCGCGCGCAAGCGCCGCCGACTTCCCGGAATGCCCGTACACGCCGCTGAATCTCGGCGGCGTGCGCGGCGGCAGCGCCGACAACATGATTGCCGATCGCTGCACGCTGACCGTGAGCTACCGGCCGTTGCCCGACGAGGATCCGCTCGCGGTGCATCGGGAGGTCGCGCGCCGGCTCGCGGCGGCCGATCTCCGCGACCCGGGATCGCCCGAGGCGCCGGCGCGCGTGGACGTTGGCGCGGCGTCGGTCGTCGCGGGCATGCGCTCGCCGCGCGCCACGCCGCTCGCGGCGGCGCTCGCGGACGCGCTCGGTCCCCGCAGCGCGGGCGGCGCGGGGGGCGCGCCCTTCGCGACCGACGGCGGCGAGTTCGCGCGGGGTGGCGTCGCGAGCCTCGTCTGCGGTCCGGGCGAGCTCGGGCAGGCGCACCAGCCGAACGAGAGCATCGCCCGCGCCGCCTTCGAGGAAGGAGTGGAAGTGATCGGCCGCGTCGTCGCCCGGCTCTGCGTCGGCTGAACGGGGGTTTTGACTAGCGCTGCGGACGCGAGCAAAACGAAACGACCACCGCCCCTGCCGCCACTCCGCTCTTCTATAGAGAATGCGCGGCCCAGGAAGGACCCATGAGCAAGATCTACGACGCCCTCCAGCATCTCGAGGCCCAGAGGAAAGCGATGGAAAGCGGTCAGGCCCCCGATCTCGGGGCGAATCCACTCGACCTGCAGGAGCGGCCGACGCCGGCGTCCGCGCCGCGTCCCGGCAGCACCGCCCAGAGCCTGCTCGAGCACGCCGGTGCCGTGATGCGCTTCGAGTCCGAGCTGCACCGCCGCATGGGCGAAGCGGGTTTCAACGGCCTGCACGGCCTGTTCGCGCTCGCCGAGCAGCTCGAGCGCGCGCTCGCGACCGTGTCGCGGCACGAGCTCGACGGCGCCGAAAGCGACCTCGAGCGCGTCGCCGACCGCATCCGTGGGATGCAGCACGACCTCCGCCAGCTGAAGGCGGTGAAGACGGACTTCGAAGGACTGCGCTGAGCGGAGCGCGGCGCGCGGCGTTCCGGGCTCCGGCCGCTACGCCGCGCTCTTCGTGCGCGTCGCTGCGGCGATCTCGCCGAGCAGCGTCTCCGTCTCGTCCCACCCGATGCACGCGTCGGTGATCGACACGCCGTAGCGGAGATCGGTGCCGGCGACCCAGTCCTGCCGGCCGGGCTCGAGATTGCTCTCGACCAGCAGGCCCATCACGGCGCCGTTGCTCGTGCCGAGATGCGCGAGCACCTCGCGGCAGACGATCGGCTGGCGCGTGTAGTCCTTGCTCGAGTTGCCGTGCGAGCAGTCGATCATGACCGGTCGCGCGAGCCCCTCGCCCGCCACCATCTCGGCCGCGCGCGCGACGTCGGCCGCGCTGTAGTTCGGGCCGCCGCCGCCGCCGCGCAACACGACGTGGCGGTCGGGGTTGCCGCCCGTCTTGATCATCGCGGTGGCGCCGTCGGCGCCGATGCCGAGGAAGGTGTGCGGGTGGCGCGCCGAGATCATCGCGTGGAGCGCCACCTGCAAGCCGCCGTCGGTCGAGTTCTTGAAGCCGATCGGCATCGAGAGGCCGCTCGCCATCTCGCGGTGGGTCTGACTCTCGATGGTGCGGGCGCCGATCGAAGCCCAGCTGAGGAGATCCGAGATGTACTGCGGCGTGATGGGATCGAGGACCTCGCCGCCGCACGGCAGCCCGAGCTCGTTGATCTCGAGGAGGGTCTTGCGGGCGAGCTGCAGGCCGGTCGCGATGTCGCACGAGCCGTCGAGGTGCGGGTCGTTGATGAGGCCCTTCCAGCCGATCGTCGTGCGCGGCTTCTCGAAGTAGGTGCGCATGACGACGATCAGGCGGTCGCGGGTGGCCCTCGCGACCTCGAGCAGCCGGTGCGCGTAGTCGTGCGCCGCGTCGGGGTCGTGGATGGAGCAGGGGCCCACGACGACCACCAGGCGGTCGCGATCGCGTCCGTGCAGGACGTCGCGAATCGCGCGCCGGGTCTCCAGCACGAGGTCCGCGGCGCGCTTCGTGAGCGGCTGCGCCGCCTTCACGGCGCGCGGCGAGATGAGCGGCATGATGTCCTCCACGTTCCGGTCTTCGATTTTCTCGATCACGACGTGCTCCTTTGTCTTCCCCGGCTCGTGGTCCCCAAAAAACGAAGGCCCCGAGATCGCTCCCGGGGCCTTCGGATTCTGCGGAATGGTCTCTCGTCTAGCCGTTCACGCAGCCGCCTGCCCCGAGGTCGGGCCAAGTAAAGTACGCAAAATAGGCGGCGGCGAACGTCGACATGTGAAGGCTCCCTATACCGGCGGCGGGGGCCAGGTCAAAGGCGCCGGCGCTCAGACCACGTCGGCCGCGGCGAAGAACTCCATCCGACGTGCCGTACGGCGCGGGGTTACGGCGCGATGACGCGGCTTCGGATCACGTCGCGCACCTTCACGTCGGACACGATGCGGACCTGACCGGACTCGCGCGTGGCTGCGAGTACTCGAATGCTGTCGCGGCCCCGAGGTTTGCCGTAAGACGGGACGATGTGGGGCGGAGGAGGGCCGGGACGCGCGGATGCCGAGCGCGCCGGGCTCGTCTTCGCGGGGCTCTGCGCCGTGAACGGCGCGTTCGTGCCGGCCGTCGCCCGGCTGACGAGCGTCCAGGTCGATCCGCTCCTCGTCGCGACCGTGTCGAGCCTTTTCGCCGGCGCCTTCGCGCTCGCCGTGCTCGGGGCGCGCGGCGAGCTCGGCGTGCTGTTCGCGCCTGGCAAGGCGCCGCGGTTCGCGCTGGTCGGCTTGCTCGGCACGGCGCTCGCGTTCGTCCTCTTCTACGCGGGGGCGCGGCGGACGAGCGCGATCGAGGCGGCGCTCGGCTTGCAAGTCGAGCCGATCTATTCGCTCTTCGGCGCCTGGCTCGGGCTCGGTCATCGGCCGACGCTGCGGCGCGTGCTCGCGCTCGGCGTCCTGCTCGCGGGCCTCGCGCTCGCCCTCGGCGCGCACGAGCTGTCCACCTCGAGCGGCGTCTGGCTGATCCTCCTGACGCCGCTCTGCTGGCAGCTCTCGCACCTCGTCGTGCTGCGCGGGCTCCGGGGCGTCGACGGCGTGACGCCGTCGGTGCTGACGGGGGCGCGCTACGTGTACGGGGGAGCGATCCTCACGGTCGCCTGGCTCGCGTTCGGCCGCGGCGACGACGCGCTCGCGGCGCTCGGTCCGAGCCTGGCGCTCCTCGCGTTCCAGGGGATCGTGCTCTCCTATCTCGGCACGATCGTCTGGTACGCCGCCATCGTCCGCCTCGACCTCGCGCGCACGACCGCGATCGTCGTGCCGTCGATTCCGGTGTTGTCGCTCGCGGCGTCGTTCGCCCTGCTCGGCGAGGTCCCGACGCTGCGGCAGGCGCTCGGCATGGCGCTCACGGCGGCCGGCGTGCTCGCCTTCGTCACCGCGCCGCACGCGGAGCCGGCGCGGCGCCGCGTCCCGACGCTGACGCTGCGCGCGCACTGATGGTCCGCCGCGCGCTCCGGCGTTCTTACTCCACCCGCTCGAGCGGCAGCACCAGCCGCGACGGACCCGGCAGCCCCGCCGACGAGTTCAAGGCGGCGGCGCGCGTCTGCGGCGTGCAGAAGACCGCGACGTAGGTCGGGCGCGTCGGGTCGCAGCGGCCCGTCGCGGTGATCGTCTCGCCGAAGCACGGACGCTCGGCGAGACGGCACTCGCCGCTCCCCGGCGCGACGGCGTCGCAGTCCTCGCGGCCGGTGCCGGGACGACAGTCGCGATACGGCGCGGTGCTGCACGCGCCGTCGACGGGCCCTTCGGGGCAGCGTCCGTCGGCGGCGCAGCGGTCACCGACGCAGGGGTTCGCCTGCACCTGGGCGGGACAGAAGCAGCGGGGCGCGTCCTTGCCGGTGCTCACCTTGCAGACGAGCGTCGCGGCGAGCGCGGCCGTGCCGGTCGTGAGGGGGGCGAGGTCGATCGTGAGGTCGCCGGCGCTCTTGGCCGACGCGGGCTCGCAATCGTTCGAGGTCGCGCCGAAGTCGGAGCTCGCGCCTTGCGCGTCGCACGGCTGGCCGTCGGCCCGCCCGCCCTGGCACCGCCCGTCGCGCTTGCCGTCGTTCGGCATCCCGTCGCCGCGGCAGGCGGGGCAGGGGCGGGCAACCTCGTCGCCCGTGTAGATGGCGGAGGCGAGATGGAGCAGGAGCTCGCCGCATCCGGTCTGCGGATCGACGCTGCCGCCCACGCCCGTCCGCAGGCGATTCACCACGCACGCCGGGACGCCGCCCGACGAGAGCGGGATCGGCGCGCCGAAGGAGTCGCCGCGCCTGCCGCCGACGGCGGCGCAGCGCGGCCCGCCGGCGCCGCAGTCGAGCGCGAACGCGAGGCGTTGCTCGCTCGGCCACGGCTCGTCGTGCGCGATGCCGGTCCAGCCGAGGTCGGCGCGCGCCTCCGGGCGGATGCGATAGGCGACCGGCACGGGTCCCGGAGCGGCCGCGCCGGCCCCCGGCGCCGCTGCTGCCCCGGCCCTCGGTGTCGCCGCCGCGCCGGCCGCCGGGGTCCCGGCCGGATGCGGTTCCGCCCCGCGCCCCTCGTGCGCCCGCCCCGGCGTCGCGGCGACGCTCGCGAGCAGGAGCGCCGCGAAGGCGGCGCGACAACGACACCGCATCAGATGAACTCGAAGCGGCCGGCCGCGACCAGGCGTTCGGCGAGCCGGGTCTTGGTGTCGATCGTGCGGAGCGGGATGAACGGGGTGAAGGCGCGGACCGTCTCCAGGTGCCGCTCCAGCTCCTCGCCCTCGAGCTCGTTGCAGAGGAGGCGCGCGGCGTGCGCGGCGACGCGCTGGTTCGCCGACGCGACGAACACGTAGGTCATGGCGAGCTCGGCGGTCGCGTCGGCGTCGGGTCGGATCCGCATCTGCTCGAGAACGCGCGCCGTCACGCTCTCCATCGCGTAGACGTCGATGATCATGTCGGCGAGGAGCATCAGGTGCTGCTGTTTCGCCGCGAGGTCGGCGAGGCCGCGCTGCATGATGACCTGCACCGAGTAGGCGACCACGCGCTTCGCCATCTCGCAGGCCTGCGCCTCCTGGCCGAGAGGGCCCAGTGTACAGAGCGGCCGCCGCCCGACGTCGTCGATCTCCTCCTGCACCTTCTGGAGGAACCCGAGATACGGCAGGCCGCCCTTGGCGACGCGCTTCATCAGCGTCGCCGGGATGATGAGACGGTTGATCTCGTTCGTGCCCTCGAAGATGCGGTTGATGCGCGCGTCGCGATAGTGGCGCTCGATCGGGTACTCGTCGATGAAGCCGTAGCCGCCGAGCGTCTGGAGCGCCTCGTCAGCGACGAAGTCGAGACACTCGGTGCCGAAGACTTTGATGATGGAGCACTCGATCGAGTATTCGTCGAGCACGTCGACGACCTGGCGCTGGTAGTCGGACGCGCTCTCGTCGAGGGCGCGCGTCGCGTCGTCCATCAGACCGGCGGTGCGGTACGACATCGCGTCGGCGACGAAGATGCGGGTCGCCATGTCGGCGAGCTTCTGCTGAATGGCGCCGAAGGACGCGATCGGCTTCCCGAACTGCGTGCGCTCGGAGGCGTAGCGGATCGCGCCGTCGAGGCACTCGCGCGCCGCGCCGGCGGCGCCGCAGCCGAGCTTGAAGCGCCCGACGTTCAGGATGTTGAAGGCGATCTTGTGGCCGCGGCCGATCTCGCCGAGGAGGTTCGCGGCCGGAACCCGCGCGTCTTCGAGGATGAGCTGGCGCGTCGACGAGCCCTTGATGCCGAGCTTCTGCTCCTCGGGGCCCGTCGAGAGGCCGGGGGTCGCGCGCTCGACCAGGAACGCGGTGAACTTGTCGCCGTCGATCTTCGCGAAGACGGTGAAGAGATCGGCGAAGCCGGCGTTGGTGATGAACTGCTTCACGCCGTTCAGGACGTAGTGGGAGCCGTCGGGGGTGAGCACGGCGGTCGTGCGGGCGCCGGTCGCGTCGCTGCCCGACCCGGGCTCGGTGAGCGCGTAGGCGGCGAGCATCTCGCCGGTCGCGAGCTTCGGGAGGTAGCGCGCTTTCTGCTCGCCGGTGCCGTAGTAGACGAGCGGCAGGGTCCCGATACCGGTGTGGGCGCCCCAGGAGACGCTGAACGATGCGCACTTCGCGGCGCGCTCGGAGACCAGCATCGACGTCGCCTTGTCGAGCCCGAGCCCGCCGTCGCGCTCGGGGATGTCGATCATGAGGAGGCCGAGCTCGCCGGCGCGCTTCAAGAGCCGGGGCATGAGCCCTTCTTCCTTGCGCTCGATCGCGTCGAGCCGCGGCAGGATCTCCTTGGTGACGAACTCCTCGGCGGTCTCCGCGTAGGCGAGCTGCTCCTCGGTGAACTCGCCCGTGATGAAGATGTCGCGGCTGCCGATCGGCTCGATCAGAAAGGCGCCGCCGCGGGGGTTGCCGGGGAGGCGGACGACCTCCGGGGACGGACTCTCGCTCGTGGGTTCCATCGCTGCCTCCGGTCGCCGTTCAGGCGCGGCTCAGACGTTCGATCTCCTTCCACTCCGCGGCCGCGACCGGCATCGCCGAGAGCCGCGGCAGGCGCACCAACGGAAAGTCCTTCAACGACGGACGCTGCTTCAGCTCGGCGAGCGTCACGGGGCGCGCCAGGCGCTCCACGGGCGCGAGGTCGACGACCGCGGCCTTCGCGTCCTTCTGCTTCGGGTCGGGATAGCCGTCCGAGAGCGCCTTCGCGATCCCGATCACCGCCTTCTCGTCGCCCGTGTGGTAGATCAGTACCTGGTCGCCGCGCTTCACCGCCGCGATGTGCTTGCGTGCGACGGGGTTCTTCACGCCGTCCCAGACGGTCTTCCGATCGCGCTCCAGCTGGCCGTACGCGTACGCGCTCGGTTCGGTCTTGAAGAGCCAGATGCTCGCCACTTGGGGCACCTCCCGTGGCTGCCTAAACACGCGCGACGTGGACCGTCAATTCGCGCGCCTGTCAGATTTCGGCAGTTGTACCTATTGGTGCATCAGATTAGTGTCACATCATGGGCACCAAACGACGGACCGTGGTGAATGCCGAGCCCCGCCAGATCGAGCGGGCGATGCGGCTCGTGAAGCAGGGGCGGTATCGGACCTTGTCGGAGTTCGTCCGCGAGGCGGTCGACGAAAAGCTCGCAAGGATCGACGACGCGCTGCTCGAGGACGAGGTGGCGCGATATTGCGCCGCCGGCCACGCCGACGAGGACGTCGATCTCGTGGTGGGCCAGCGCTTCGACGAGGGCGAGCATTCCCGTCGGCGCCCGCCGGCAAGGAAAGCTCCGCGTGCGGCGCGGTGACGTGTGGTGGGGAGCGCCGCCGCTCCCCGGTGGATCGCGCAAGCGGCGGCCCTTTCTCGTCGTCTCGCTCGACGCGTTCAACCGCAACGAGCTCTACCCCAAGGTGATGGTCGTCCATCTGACGACGACCCAGCGCTCGGGTGATCCGTTCCAGTGGGAGGTCGAGGTGCCGCGCGGCGTCGCCGGGTTGCAAGCGGCGAGCACGGTGAAGTGCAACGAGGTCTACACCCTGCGGAAGGCGCACCTCGAGACGCCGGTGGGCACGTTGCCGCGGTCGTACCTCGAGCGTGTCGATCGCGCGCTCGGCGTGGCGCTCGGCATCGGCGCGCCGCGCTGAGGCGACGTCGCCGACGAACTTCAGGATCGCGCGCGCCGGGCGACCGCCGCCGACTGCGACCCCCGCGTCAACTCGCGAAGCGCCCCTGCGCGCGGAACGCGTCCATGATCGGCCCGTAGTCGGCCGGCTGCCGGTCGTACTCCAGGCGTCCCGCCGCGCGCCCGATCCACGGCTGCGCGCTGCGCGTCCAGATATCGGCGACGGGCTCGAGCCAGCTCGTGTCGTCGAGCGTGCCGCCGCGGATGCTCAACACACCGTTCGACGGCCGCGCCCCGTGCCCGATGCGGCTCCCGCACGCGCCGCAGAAGGAGCCCCAGCGCGTGTTGCCGGCCTCGGACGTCCACTCGACGACCCGGGGCTCGCCCGCGACCACGCGGAACGCCGCCTCGAGGACGGTGATCGGCGTCGAGAATGCGCCGCCGCCGATCTTCTGGCAGTTCGTGCAGTGGCAGTTGTAGACCATGAGCGGCGCCATCGTGATCTCGTAGCGCAGCGCCCCGCATTGACACCCGCCGGTGAGCGGTAGTGCGACCATCGTGCCGACCTCCCCCGGTGTCGGTAGCGCATCGGCCGAGCGCACGCGAGGCGCGCGGCCCCCGCGACTACAGGAGCTCGCGGACCTTCTGGTAGCCGTGGCGCAGCTCGTCGACGGCGAGCTGCAGCGCGGCCCCGACCTCCACCGCCGCCTTGCCGGCCTCTTCGCCGATGACGCCGAGCTTCGCCCGGACGTGCTCCCACTCGTGCTCCAGGCGCTCGAACTCGTCCCGGGCGTCGGCCTTGGCGAGGTGCATACGGACACGGATCTCGTCGCGCTGCTGTTTCAGATCCTCGACGATCGCACCGAGATCGAAGCGCTTCTCCGTCATGATCGTCACCTCCCTTCGTCAAGAAGAGGTGGTGCAAGCGGCTCGCCAACGCGACGCGTCGCGGAATCGCGACGTTGCGCCGCGCACCGCTCCGGCCTTTCCCGATCGCGGGAAATGCCCGCCATCCGTTTCCGCCCCGCTGCGAACGACCCGGGATCGGCTCTTCAGGGCGTCAGGGCGCCGAGCTCTTGGCCGCGGGGAGTCTGGCCGATCAGCAGTTGATCGACGCGGCAAGCGTGATGCGCGGCGACGCAGCTCGCGACGCCGGCGATCGAGTCGGCGGGCGTATCGAGCGCGGCGCACTCCGCGCTCCGCGCGTCGAAGCCGACGCCGTTCGCAGCCGCGAGATCCGCCAGGGCAGGACAGCTCTTCGTGAGCGCGGCGTGCAGCTTCGCCGCGGCCCCGGTGATCTTGACGGCGAGCTTCGCGCACTTCGCCTCCGCCTTCGCGCGACAGGCGGCATCGTTCCCCTTCGGCTGCACGCACTGGAAGACGCCGTCGGCGCACTTCTGCCCGGCCTTGAGGCGGGTCGCGCCGTAGGCGGCGGCGGCCTTGGCGAGCGCCTTCTGGCACTTGAGGACGGGTTTTGCGTCGCCGGCCGCGCCGCCGGGGCCGACCGCCGGGAGGCACGGCGTTTCGAGCGACGCGTCGCGGCCGGTCGCGACGAGGAGCGCGCGCGCGCGCGGGATCTCCGTGCCGACGAGCGCTTCGGCGCGGCACGCGTGGTGCGCGACGAGACAGGTCGCGACGCCGTCCGCGTCCGCGAGCGACGCGCCGAAGGCGGCGCAGCGGGCGTCCTCGCTCGCGAATCCGAGCCCGGCCGCCGCACCGAGGTCGGCGGCCGCGAGCGGCGGATCGCCGCAGCTCTTCGCGACGGCGGCCCGGACCTTGGTGATCGCCGCCTGGCGCGCGCGCTCGGCCTTGGCGCAGGCGGCGCCCGCTTTCGCGAGACACGCCGGATCGCCGCCGGCCTGCACGCACGCGAATGCCTTCTGGAGGCACGCCGACAGGGCCTTCACGCGCTTGGTCGCGAAATCCGTTCCGAGCTTGCCGAGCTTCTTCTGGCACTTGAAAGCCGTCTTCGCGGCGTCGCCGGCGAGCCCGGCGCCCGCGCCGTCCGCGTACGACGGACAGTCGGGGTCGGTGCGGTCGACGGCGCCGTCGAAGTCGTTGTCGAGGCAGTCGTCGCAGCGATCGGGCGCTTCGGGCGCCGGGGTGCGGGTCGCGAGTGGCGTCGGCGTACCGGCGGCCGTCGTGGTGGCGCTCGGCGTCGCGCCGCCGCCGGACGTGGCCGTCGGCGTCGGTCCGGGTGCCGGATCATCGGTCGCGAAGAGCTCGAGGAGGTCGGCGCTCTCCTGGTCGGCGAGGTAGACGATCGTCTGACCGTCGGGCGTGAAGACCGCGCCGCGGGCGACGTCGCCGTTCGGGGCGAGATTCGGATGGACCTTCTGGGGACCGCCGCTCGCGAGGCCCGTACTGAAGAGCTCGTTCACGCCGTCGGTGTCCTGGTCGGCGAGGTAGATGACGGTGACGCCGTCGGGACTGACGGTGAACCCCGCGGGATCGACGTCGCCGCTCGCGGGCATCGGGTTCTTGCTGAGCCTCACGGCCGTGCCGCCGTTCTCGGGGATGCTGTAGAGCTCGATGACTCCCGCCGCGTCGAGCTCGGCGGCGAAGACGACGCGGGCGCTCGCGGCATCGAACGCGAAGTGGTCCCAGGCGCCGAGGCCCGCGAGCACGGGTGGCGTGAGCTCCGTGTCGTCGCCCCCCGCGAGGCTCACGGTGAAGAGCCGATACTTGCCGCCGCCGAACGCGCGATAGGCGAAGGACTGTCCGTTCGGGCTCATCGCGTAGTCCGAGACGACGACGTTCTGGCCGACGCCGCTCACCGGCTGCTCGCTCGTGCTGCCGTCCACGGGCACGCGGTAGAGGCGGAAGGCGGGGTAGGTGCCGGCGGTGAAGACGGCGTAGGTTCCATCGGGCGTCAGGCGGAAGTCGGGGAAGTAGATCGCGAGCGGGCCGGCGAGCTTGGTCGGCGCGGCCTGGGCGATGGGCGTCGCCCAGAGCTCGTATTGCTGCGGATTCATCGCGTTCGGACGCGAGAAGAAGAGGACCGTCGTGCCGTCCGGCGTGATCGCAGGAGCTTGGGGGCTGTTCTCGCCGGGCAGGACGATCGCGGGCTGGTTCGTGAGCTCGAGCGGCGCCTGTGAGCCGTCGATCGGCACGCTGTAGATCTGCCGCCCGCCGCCCATGCCGTCGTCGAACGTGAAGACGACGCGCGCCGCGTCCGGCGAGATGCGATAGCGCGGCAGGAAGGAGCCCGTCCCCGTCCCGAGCTCGACCGGCGTGCCGCCGGTCGTCGGCACGCTGTAGATCTCGTCCGTCGGCGCCACCTCGAAGACCACCCGCGACGCGTCGCTCGCCACCCGGAACGTGTCGACGTCGTTCGGCGCCGGCGCGGTGTTGAGCTTGAGCGGCGCGGCGGAGCCGTCGATCGGGACCCGGAAGAGGTCCATGCGGAATTGCTGGGCGTCCTTGTCGGAGAGGAAGACGACGCCGGCGCCGTCGGGGGTGATGCTCCACGAATCGACCGAGCGCTGCGCTCCCGAGACCGGGATGTCGACGAGGGTGGTCGCGCCGCCGCCCGCGACCGGGACCGCAACGAGCCGCAGCACGTAGCCCGATCCCGAGTCGGCGAGGGCGTAGACGGCGGTCTGTCCGTTCGGCGTGAGCGCGAACGCGTCGATCGCGTAGTCCATCGGCAGGGCGGCGTTGAGCTTGACCGCGGCGGCGTCACCGCCGCCCGCGACGACGAGGGCGAGCGCGAGGACCAGGCCGGACGCGACGGAGCGCGCGCGGCGGGCAGGGGAATGCGGCGTGGAGCAGGTCGTGGGGAGCATGGCGCCCTATCGTCGCTTCCGGGCGCGCGACGCGTCAAGGGCCTTGGTCATCCGTTGTTCCGAGCGACGCCGGCGGCGCGGCGCACTCGGCGCCGTGGCGGGCGCTATGGCGCCGCGAGCATGAAATCGCCGCCGGCCGCCACCCGGACGGCGCGCCCGACGGCTTCCTCGCGCATGAGCGCGTCGAGGAGAGCCGGGGCGGAGCTCCGCACCACCGTGCGCGCGCCGTCCGGCAGGTCGCAGATCGCGATCGCGTGCGACGGCGCGCCGCCCGCGAAGACGACCGTATAGCCGGCGACCGTCGCCGTGCCGACGTAGTCGTCACGGAGCGGCACCGGCGGGTCGGCGGCGGCGACCTCCTCGGTCACGTCCGCGGAGCGCCAGCCGTGCGGTCCCGGAGCGCTCGCCAGCACCATGCACGCCTGCTTGCTGAAGATGCCGCTCAGGTTCGAGACGATGCCGACGCGCGCTCGGCCGGCGTCGCGCGACCCGCCGGACGCCCCGTTGCCGCGCAGCACCTCCACCATGCGGCCGACGCCTTCGAGGGTCGCGTTGTTGAAGGGACCGCCGGCGAACGCCATCGATCCCGTGACCGTCCACGGGCAACCCTCGGGGATCGGCAGATCGAGCGCGAACGACTGGATCGCCGCCGGAAAGCAGCTGTAGAGCTCGGCGTCGGTGACGTCGGCGCGGCGGACGCCGGCGAGCGCGAGGGCACGCTCGCCGGTCACGACGCTGCCGTGATGACTCTCGAGCCGGCGCATCTGCGCGAGCGGCACGACGTGCTTCGAGAGCGCGGCGCCGCGCGGGAAGACCCAGCGGCGCGGATCGAGACCGAGCATGCGGGCGCGCCCGACGGAGCACACGATGATCGCGACCGCCTGGTTGACGTTCCACTGGCTCGCGTGCGCCTTGGTGTAAGGGAACGCCAGCATCGGATTGCGCGGCGAGGGGTCGCGGATCGCGGCCGCCGGGAGCGCGTCGCGTTTCCACGCGTGCGGGTTCTCGGCCGCGATCGCGCTGAACCCGCTGTAGAGGGCGGCGAGCTCGTCGCGATGGCGCTCGACGTCGAGCCCGCGCGCGTGGCGGAGCGCCGACTCGATGATGGCGAAGAACTCGACCGGCGAGGTGAGGCCGCGGCGCGACTCGAGGTCGGAGCACCACATGTCCTGCGACGTCTGGTGCACGTCGGGCGGCGGCAGGTCGTCGGTCGCCGTTTCGCTCACCGGCTCCCCGGTGATGGTGCTGCGCAGGCGCCGATATTTGGCCTCGCCAGCGGCGACGACGCCGACCTCGCGCTCGCCGGCGGCGATCGCGTCGCAGAGGTCGGTCACGAGCTGGAGCTGGAGCACGCCGAGGCCGGCGAGGATCGTGGTCGCCTTCGGGCAGCCGAGCCCGTCGGCGACGAGCTTCGCGGGGTTGCGGTACTCCCACATGCCCTGCGGCACCGCGATCGACTCGAGCGCTCCGACGAGCGCCTCCGCGCCGGCGTCGGCGGCGGCCCGCCGCACCGCTTCCACCATCAGCACGTAGGGCTCGGCGCTTGCCTTCGGGTCCTCGAGCTTCTCCTGGCGGAACCCGACCCCGACGATCACCGGCGTCCGCGGGTCGAGCCCGTCGATCGCGGCCACCGTCACTCTCCCGTGTAGGTCGGCGTCCGCTTCTCGGCGAAGGCGCGCATGCCTTCCTTCGCGTCGCGCGTGCCGAAGATCGGGCTGCCGTGCTCGAGCTCCTTCGCGAGCGCGTCGACTTCCGACCAGCTCTCGTCGATCTCACGCAGCATGCGCATGAGGGCGCGGATCGAGAGCGGCGCGTTCGCCGCCACCTGCTCGGCGACCCGCATCGCCTCGGCGAGCGCCTGGCCCTTCGGCACCAGCCGGCCGACGAGCCCGAACGCGAGCGCCTCGCGGGCGGTCACGTGGCGCCCGGTGAGGAGGATCTCGGCCGCGAGCGTGTACGGGATCTGCCGGCGCAGGCGCACGCTCGAGCCGCCGAGCGGGAAGAGCCCGCGGCGCGCCTCGGTGACGCCGAAGGTCGCGTCCTCCGCCGCCACCCGGATGTCGGTGCCCTGCAGGATCTCGGTGCCGCCCGCGACCGCGAAGCCCTCGACGGCGGCGACGATCGGCTTCGTCGGGCGGTTGTGGCGGAGCAGCGCCTGCCAGTGGATGTCGGGCACCTCCGACATGAGCTGCATGAAGTCGTCGTCGACCTCGCCCGCGCCCATCGCCTTGAGGTCCGCGCCGGCGCAGAAGACGTCGCCCTTGCCGGTCAGCACCGCGACGCGCAGCTCGGGATCGTCGTCGAGGCGGCGCCATGCCCGGTACATGCCGGCGAGCATGCCGGGGCTGAGGGCGTTCTTCGCTTCGGGGCGGTTCAAGGTGATCACGAGCACGTGGGCGTGACGTTCGACGAGGCAATGGTCGGTGTTCATGGGGTCATCCTTCGGGAGCGGTTCGATCGCTCGGGCGCCGGCCCGGCGTGTTCGATGGCGAGCCCGTCTACCACGAACAGGGGGTATGCCGCCCAATCGATCGCCGCCACCTACCAGATCCTACGCACGCCGTAGCGCGTGAACACGGGATCGCGCGTGACGATCGCGATGTCCTCCTCGAGGGCCTGGGCAGCGAGCAGGCGATCGAACGGATCGCGGTGGTGGAAGGGAAGCCTGGCGACACGGGCGACGTGAGCGAGCTCGATCGCGAGCGCGTGGAACCCGCCCCCCACGAGATGTCGCTCGACAAAAACATCGACGGAATCCGGGAGATCGAGCTTCTCGAGACTGAGCTTGATCGCCATCTCCCAGAGACTTCCGAGACTGAAGAGACAATCGTTGCCCGGATCCGCGACGGCCGTCTTGGCGCGCCGCGAAAGTGCTGGATCGTCCTCGGCCCACCACAGGAGGACGTGGGTATCGAGGAGAAGTCTCACTTCACATAGTCCTTGAAGTCCTCGGGCGTTGCGTCGAAGTCCGGCGCCATGCGGATCGTGCCCCGCGCCGATCCGGGCTTTCGCGGCGTGCGCTGCTCGAGGGGAACGAGCCGCAAGATGGGACGGTTGTCCTTGGCGATGACGACCTCCCCGCCTGCGAGGGCCCGCCGGACGAGCTCGGAAAACCGAGCCTTCGCCTCGGCGACGTTGACCTGGGTCGGGAGCTTCCGAGCCATCTTGGTCATCTTATCTGGTCAATCGGAGAGGGACAAGGCAGGCCGGGCGCTCACGTGCCTTTGCGTCGGCGACGCGGGAGCGACGCTTGCAAGCGGTCGCGTTCCGTCGCACACCGCTCGACCATGGCCGATCCTTTGATCCCGAGCTCCCGCGTCGAGTGCGGCGCCGTGCTCACTTCCCAACATCGCGACGGGGTGCTCCGCCTCGCGCGCGCCTTCGAGGCCGGAGGCTTCGACTCGGTCTGGGCGGGCGACCACGTCTCCTTCTACGTGCCGATCCTCGAGTCGTTGACGCTGCTGTCGTTCGTCGCCGGCGCGACCGAGCGCGTGAAGATCGGCAGCAGCGTGTATCTCCTGCCGCTCCGTCACCCGACGACGACCGCGAAGGCCGTCTCGACCCTCGACGTGCTCTCGGGCGGGCGCCTGCTTTTCGGGGTCGGCGTCGGCGGCGAGTTCCCGCCCGAGTTCGAGGCGAGCGGTGTTCCGGTGAGGGAACGCGGCAGCCGCACCGACGAGGCGATCGGCCTCCTGCGCCGCCTCTGGTCCGAGGACGGCGTCGCGCATCACGGGCGGCATTTCGAGTTCGGCCCCATCTCGATGGATCCGAAGCCCGTCCGACCGGGCGGCCCGCCGATCGTCGTCGGCGGCCGCAAGGCGCCGGCGCTCCGCCGAGCCGGCCGGCTCGGCGACGGCTACATCTCCCACATGTGCTCCGCCGAGCAGTACGCCGGGAACATGACCGCGATCCGCCGCCACGCGGAGGAGGCGGGCCGCCGTGACGTTCCGTTCGAGACCGCCGCGTTCCTCTTCACGATCCTCGACGACGACTACGAGCGCGCGCTCGACGGCGCCGCCAATCTCCTCCAGATGATCTACAACCGGCCCTTCCGCGACGCTGCGAAGAAGTACTGCCTCCTCGGCCGCCCCGAGGACTGCCTCGAGCAGCTACAGCGCTTCGCCGACGCCGGCTGCCGCCACTTCGTGCTCTCGCCGCTCATGGACCCCGACGAGTTCGCAGCGCGCGCGGGCGGGAAGCTGGTTGCGGCGATCAAGGGGATCGTACCGAAGCAAGCGTCGTGACCGTGCGGGAGGGGTGACGCTCACGGTGCGACCGCGCGTGCGCCCGCGAGCGGCGCACGCGCCAGCACCTCTTCGTCGCTCGTCACGAGGGGAAGGTTCTCCCGCGCGGCGACCCACACGTACACCGCGTCTGCCGCCCTCAGCCTGGTCGTCGCGGCGACGGTCGCGGTGGTGCGAGCCGCACGCGGGCCGAGCGTGACCAACCGACGCGACGGCAGGTGCTCCGCGAAGAACGCGAGGATCCGTTCGGGTGGGATGCCCCGACGGACGAGCGCCGACGTCACCTCCACGTCGAAGAGGACCGGCACGACGATGTCGTCCCGGCCCTCGAACAGCCGAGCGCACCGGCGGAGCGCGGCGGCGTGCCCGGGCTCGGTGGCTCGCAACGCCGCCACCGCGACCGATGCGTCGAGCACGAACGTCAACGCCGTCCTCGCCGGAGATCTTCGACGGCGGATACCCCGGGCTCGAACGCGCTGAATTCGTCGACGAACGTTCGGATGCTCCGGCGGACGGTCGCGGGGCGACCCCGACGACGTTTCGGGGCGGGAGGAAACGCCACGTCGACGGGCACGATGGCCGCGGCCGGCTTGCCGTGACGCAAGATCAAGATGCGCCTTCCGCGGTGCTCGGCATCGTCGACGATCGCCGAGAGACGGGCCTTGGCGTCCGCCAGCGAGGTTTTCCGCATGTGACCAATATGACCATACTGCTGCCGGACGAGCAACGCGCTCCTGGACCTTCGTCGAGCATGTGACGAGCCGTTCCATGCGCGGCGGCGACGCAAAGTTGACGCTCGGCGCCGGGGGCGGCGCTCCCGGTTCGCGATGCCATCGATTCGTCAGCGACTTACCGGTCGCGGGGATCGAGTCCCGTGGCATCCGCTTTGCTCCGTGCGATCAGCGGAGGGCACTCCCATGGGACTCGCGGGCTTCATCCGCAAGCAGTTCATCGACGTCATCGACTGGACGGAGGAGGGCGACGACGTCCTCGCCTGGCGCTTCCCGACCGCCGACCTCGAGATCCAGCAAGGCGCCGCGCTGATCGTCCGCGACACCCAGGTGGCGGTCTTCGTCGACGAGGGCCGCATCGCCGACCGCTTCGAGGCGGGGCGGTACGTGCTCCGCACCAGGAACCTGCCCGTCCTCACGAACCTCCGGCACTGGGCGAAGATGTTCGAGTCACCGTTCAAGAGCGAGGTCTACTTCTTCTCGACGCGCCGGCGCGTCGGGCAGTCGTTCGGGACGCCGCAGCCGCTGACGGTGCGCGACCGCGAGCTCGGCGCGGTGCAGGTGCGGGCCTTCGGCGTCTACAGCTTCCGCATCGTCGACGCCGGGCTCTTCCACCAGCAGATCTCCGGGACGCGGGACGTCTATCGGGTCGCCGACCTCGAGGGGCAGCTGCGCGCGATGCTGGTGAGCGCGCTCGCGGCCGAGCTCGGCACCGGCGCGGTGCCGTTTCTCGACCTCGCGGCGAACCAGCCCGCGCTCGCGGCCGCGGTCGCGGCGCGCACGAGCGCCGACTGCGCTCCGCTCGGCCTCGCGATCGCCGACGTGCGGCTCGAGAGCCTGACGCTCCCCGACGAGCTGCAGAAGCGGCTCGAGGAGCGCATCGGCATGACGATGGTCGGCGGCGACCTCGGCCGCTACACGCAGTTCCAGACGGCGCGCTCGATCCCGCTCGCGGCGGCGAGCGAGGGCGGCGCCGCCGGTGCCGGGGTCGGCGTCGGGGCGGGCGTCGCGATGGGGCAGGCGATGGCGCAGACGATCGGCGCGGCGGGCGCCGCGGGCGGCGCGGCGCCACCGTCGGGCGCGGGCGGGCCGAGCGCACCGCGCGCTCCGCAGCCCGGTCCCGCCCCCGCGGCGGCGGCGACGACGTGTCCCTACTGCTACACGCCGCTCACGCAGCCGGGCCGCTTCTGCTCGGCGTGCGGCGGCGAGCTGAGCTGACGCGTTGGGCGACGTTCGTTCGCTCACCTGTCCCGGCTGCAGCCGGCCGACGACGCCGCAGGCGCTCCAGGGGAAGTACGGGCAGCCGCTCGGGCTCGACCTCTGCTTTCCGTGCAGCATCGTCTGGTTCGACGGCTTCGAGAGCCTGCTGCTCGCGCCGGGGGCGATCCTCACCCTCTTCACG
The DNA here is from genome assembly GCA_020848745.1 of Deltaproteobacteria bacterium. NCBI lineage: Bacteria > Pseudomonadati > Myxococcota > Myxococcia > Deltaproteobacteria bacterium. Next base: position 271,244 of record JADLHM010000098.1, read on the forward strand.
TCGATCCACGAGCATCGCGCCGAGCAGCAGCCGCGGCCGCTCGCACGGCCGGCGTGCCCGCGCTGCCGGGTGGCGCTCGTCGAGACCCACGACCGCCAGCGCCACGTCGCCTTCCGCTACTGGCGCTGTCCCGCCGAGCACGGGCGCCTCACGACGTTCGTCGAGTTCCTGCGCGAGAAGGACTTCGTCCGTCCGCTGGCACCCGCCGAGCTCGCCGACCTGAAGCAGCGCATCCGCACGATCCGCTGCGACGGCTGCGGCGCCGGGATCGATCTCGAGCGCGGCTCGGTCTGCGACTACTGCCGCTCGCCGGTCTCGACCCTCGACCCCGCGCACGTGGAGCGGGTGCTCCGCGAGCTCAGCGCCGCCGAGGAGAAGCGCGGCACGGTTGATCCGGCGCTGCCGGCGCGCCTCGCGATGGACCGCCTGCGGGTCGACGACTTCTTCCGCCGCGTCGAACGCGAGTCCGGGCGCGACGTCGAGCTCGGCGCCGCGATCGGGCTCGTCGGCGCCGGCATCGGCGCGGTCTTGGGGATGCTCGCGGGCTCGACCGACTGAGCTCCGCTCCCTCCTCGGGTCCTCGCGCGCGTCTCGCGTCCGCCAGGGCGCTTGCGCCGGTCGCGACGCGCGTGTCAGGCTCGGCGTCGTTCCACCGCGCCGCCGCCAGGAGGATCCCATGTCGTCGAAGTGCCGAGTCGTCCGTGCCGTCGTCGCGACGGCGATCGTCGCCTGTGCCGCGTCGTCCGCCGACGCGCTCACGTGGACCTGCGAGGCCATTGCCCGCAAGGGCCTCGCCGATCCTGCCGGGGCCGCGCTCAGCGGCAAGTTCGGCAAGAAGCGCCACGGCGGCCCCGCGATCAACGGTGGGGGCGACGTGGTGTTCTTCGCGACGCCCAAGGGCGGTCCGCGCCGTCTCTATCTCTACCCGAACGGCGGCGCGCCGAGCGTGCTCGCTGAGGCCGGTGGCGCGGCGCCGGGCGGCGGCGCCTACGAGCAGTTCCGCCAACCCTCGATCAACGACGCCGGCGACGTCGCGTTCCTGGCGACGCTCGGGGCGGGCGCCGGGATCTTCGTCGATCCGGCCGCGGGCGCGGCGCTCGCGGCCGCCCGCACCGGCGACGCGGCGCCGGGCGGCGGCACCTACGCGAGCTTCGACGGCCTCGCGCGCATCAACGCCGCCGGCGACGTCGCGTTCCTCGCGCGGGTCGACGGCGGCCCGAGCGGCATCTTCCTCTGGGACGGGGGCAGCATGACGGTCGCGTCGATCGCGCGCGTCGGTGACGCCACGCTCGACGGGCGCGAGATCTGCTCCTTCCTCGCGCCGGCGGTCGGGCTCGGCGCGACGACGACGGCCTTCCAGGTCGGCACCAAGGTGTCGTGCGCCGACGCGCTCGAGACGGAGCTGGTCGGCGTCTATCGCGCCACCGGCCTCGGCATCGACCGCGTCGCGCTCGCGGGCGACGCGACCCCGGTCGCCGGCACCACCTACGCCGGCTTCCTCGGCGATCCCGATCTGAACGCCTCGGATCAGGTCCTCGTCCGCGCGGCGATCACCGGGTCGGCGAGCGGCACGGGGCTCTTCCTCTACGATCCGGTCGGTCCGGCGACGACCGCGCTCGCGCGCACGCGCGACGCGGCCCCGACCGGCGGCACGCTCCGCACGATCACCGAGCCGAACCTCACGGACGGCGCGCGCGCGGGCTTCCGCGCCAACGTCGCGCCGGATCCTGATCACGAGGGCGTCTTCCTCTACGACGGCGTCGACGAGGCGGTGGTCACGCGTCTGAGCGCGGTGCCCGTCGGCATGTATTTGCCCGGCTCGCGCTACCAGAAGATCTTCGAGGAGATCGGCGTGTCGCGGAGCGGCGCCTGGGTGACGTACAGCGCGAACGTGAAGCAGCCGCCCGGAAGCGGCGGTACGAAGGCCGGCCTCTTCCGCTGCGGGGGCGCCTGAGCGTCCGCGCGCCCGCGCGCGGCGCCATAGGCCCTGCGCGCTCGGGAGTTGCGGCTGGCCTCGTGATGCCGCTCGGCGTCATCGACGCGCAGAAATTTCCTTGACCCAGACCGTACGGTCAGACTATGCCCAACCGTATCCCGCGATTTCAGGAGAAGGTGTGCCGTACCTCGTGACGCACGCGGGCGTTTCGACGGAGTCAGCACCAACCCCCCGCTGAAGGCGGGAATTCCCAAGGAGAGAGAAGCCATGAACAGTGTGAAGCAGCTTGCCTTGATCGCGATGGCGCTCGCCATGCCGGTGGCGCCGGCCCTGGCCGGGACGAAGTACGCGACCAACCTCGTTACGAACTCGGCCGTCGCCCCGGCCGCCAACCCCACCCTGTCGCCGAAGAGCCAGCTGAAGCTTAGCGACAAGGGTGATCTCTCGGTTGCGCTCGCCGGTGTGACCGACTCGATGGGCGCGCCGTTGACGACCTCCACGGTCTTCAACGACAGCCTCAAGGACGCCGCGCCCGGCGCGATCCTCGACGGGAGCGAATACGTCGTCATCATCAGGCTCTACCTTCCGGCGATCGCTGGACCTCCGCTCCTCATCCCCGGGGTGGAGGTTCCGGTTCCCGTCGATCTCAAGGGGGGCAAGGGCAAGACCAAGATGAGCCTGGCGGGTCTCCTGACCCTGCTGCCGCCCGGCTTTGGACGAAGCATCGAGATCACCGGTGCCGAGGTCTGGGGTCAACTCGGTGGAGCGCCCGAGGCGGGCACTTGCATGACCGTCGTCAACAACACGGTCCCCGCGACCATCGGATTCGGCGATCCGTCCTGTCGAGGCCTTGGATCGCAGATCGGCATGTCCGGGCTCGCGATTCCCTGAAGCGTTGATTCGCAGCCGAATCTGATCCTGACGCGGCGTCGCCTCCTTCGCGAGGCGACGCCGCCGCTTTTTCGTTTCGCTCCCGCGGCAGGACGCTCGCGCGCGGCGTTCAGCGCAGGAGCGCCGCGAGCGACGGATCGCTCGCGATGAAGCCGCGGCAGGCGCCGTCGCCGTCGCGCGCGAGCGCGGCGCGCGCCATCGCGGCCGCTTCGGCGCGGTCCCCTGACAGGATCGCGGCGCGCGCGAGTCCGGTGTACGGGCCGCACGCCTGAGGCTGGAGCGCGCGCATGCGCTCGAGGTGCGGACGCGCTTGCGCCGCGGCGCCGCGGGCGAGCAGCCGATTCGCTTCGTGTCCGTTCCCGACGAAGACGAGCGTGAAGAGATCCCGCGACGTCGGCCAGCGCGCGAGCGCCGCTTCGAGCATCGGGAGGCGCGGCCCGACCGCGTTCGTCTGCGTCGCCGCGGCACCGATCAGGACCGCGAGCGCTTCGGAGGGCGCGTCGGTCCAGAGCGGCTCGGCCAAGGCGAGCGCGAGGTTGGGGTGCCCGGTGTTGAAGAGGAAGGCCGGAAGATTCATCACCGGATACCCGAAGGTCTTGCCGCCGAGCCACGTCGGCAGCGCCGGCTGCTCGACCGCGCGGGTCGCGAGCTCCGCGACCCGTGCCGGGAGGTCGAGCGGCGCCGCGGCGGGCGCGGCCGTGAAGGCCACCCCCCCGTGGTCGAGGTAGACGAGCTTCCAGCGCGGGTCGGCGGCCAGCACCGGGAGGAGCGACTGCGCCGACGGTGAGGCGAGATCCCACACGACGGTCTCGAAGGGCCAGCGCGCGGCGATGGCGTCGAGACTCGGTGACGCACCGCCTACTTGCTGCATGTACGTTTCGAAGAACTCGAGCGGGTACATCGACGTGTTGCCCGCGATGAAAACGCGCCGCGCGGGATGGACGCGATAGAGGAGGTAGCCGCCGACGTCGAATCCGTTGAGGAGCGGTCCGGGAAGGTCGTTGCGGAGGAGGAAATCGGCCGCGCCGACCGGAAAGCGATCGGCGTCGACGCCCCACCCCGTCCGTGTCGGAGCGCGGACGAAGCCGTTCAGCCGGTCGCTCACTCGGAGCCACACCACGAGGGCCGCGGTTGCGACGAGCGCGGCGCGAGTGAGCGCCCGCCCGCGCGCACGCTCCGAGAGCGCTTCCTCGATCGCGGTCCATGCCGGGGCGACCATGAGCAGGCCGGCGGGAGCCACGAGCGGCAGGTTCCGCACCGCGGGTGCTGCCAGCACGGTGAACCCGGCGAAGACGAGCGGGGCGAAGAGGCGGCGCTCTGCGAGCGCCGGCAGGACCTCGACGCTCGCCATGACCCAGAGGGCCATCGTCGCGCGATAGGGAAGCGCGTCGGCCATGCCGGTGGGGGGCCAGGCGAGCCACGGCAGCGCGGCGAGCGCGGCGGCGGCCTGGCGCGGCGTCGCCGAGCTGCCGCGGCCTCCGGCTGCATGGCGGACGGCGAGCGCGAGCGCGATGGCGTACGGCACGGCGAACACCACCCACTGCAAGGTCGATGCGCCCGTGAAGAGCCGCCCGATAGGCTCGAGCTCCTGGATGCCGCCGTGATACGTCGCGCTCCGCATCAGTGTCAGCTGCAGCACCGGCCCTGCGAGCGCCCACCAGCCTTGCGGGTGAACGAGGCAGGCGGCGAGCGCGGCCGCGACGACGAGCGTGCGCTCGCCCGCCGTCGGCATGCCGGGCGCACGGAGCTTCCGGTCGCCGAGCGCGGTCGCGACCGCCGCCGCGACGAGCACGAGGATCCCGTTCACGAAGTAGCCGTGCACGTTGATCCAGACGACGAAGAGCGCCGCCGTGAGCGCGAGGAGGCGCCGGAAGGGGACGGGCCGCGCGACCATCGCGATCGTGAGCGCGAGGAGCGCGTGGCTCACCGTGTCGGGTCGCGGCTCCAGGCGGAACGCGCAAACCAGCAGCGCCACCACGACCCCGAAGACGCCGACCGCGCGTGACGCTCCCCAGGCGCGCTGCATGTCGTACCACGCCGCTGCGACCGCGACGCAGAGTGCGATCTGGTAGAGCATCACGCCGTCGATGCCGCCGAGCCGCTCGACGAGCGCCACTACGACGCAGGCGAGCCACTTGTCTTCGACGTACGGGTAGTCGGGGTAGGCTTCGATGAAGTTCGAGACCCCGAGCGAGCGCGGGTTTGCGAGGATCTCGCGCCCGACGGCGATGTGCTGGAAGAGGTCGGGATCCATGAGGTGGTGGATCCCGAAGGCGGCGCCGACGAGCGCGACGGCCGTCCATGCGGCCGCACGAGTCGCGACCAGCGGCCGCGGGGTGGCCGCGACGGGCGGCGTCGTGTGACGAGGCGCCGTGCGCTGAGGCGTTGCGGCCGCGGCGCGACGACGGCTCACGTGTTGTCGGCCGCCGTGTCGCTGCCAGCGCTTGGCGCGCCGCCGCCCGCACCGCCCCAGCGCCAGTCGCGGATCTCCGGCATGTCCTCGCCGAAGCGCGCGATGTACTGCTTGTGCGCGAAGAGTTTGTCGCGGATCGCCTGCTTCGCGTAGGCGGCGCGCGTTGCGAGTTCGGGGACGCGGTCGATGACGTCCCCGACGAGGTGGAAGCGGTCGAGGTCGTTCAGCACGACCATGTCGAAGGGTGTCGTCGTCGTGCCTTCCTCCTTGTAGCCGCGCACGTGCAGGTTCTCGTGGCCGTGGCGGCGGTAGGTCAAGCGGTGGATCAGCCACGGGTAGCCGTGGAAGGCGAAGATCACCGGCTTGTCGGTCGTGAAGA